>NZ_JBHZDH010000074.1:0-20160 GCF_042755925.1 Lysinibacillus sp. NPDC059133
GTCTGCCGTTTCCAGCTCCGCGTTGGTCACAAGGCTTTAGGAGTTAAAAGCAATTAACGTGGAGTTCGCACCAATCGCTTGATACGAAGGGTATTTTCTGTTATCAATCTATGCTTCTATACAAGTTTGTATAGTTTTGTCTAAATTTGTTGTAACAGTTTAGTTACCCAATAAATCACTCTACCTTGTGTATGAAACGCCAGAACTCTGGCAAAATCGCGCTTCTTTGTTAAATCAGCCATAGCAATGGCCTCAGGCTCGGACAAAGGTTGTTGGCCTCCAAAATCTCTTGGGCCAGGTGTTTTTGGATTTCGTGCGTTTTCGAGCTCCCATTTTGCAGGAAACTGATCGTTCAAATCGACACCATGTATATTTGCCTTCCAACCAGAGAAATCGGTGCTACCGTTATTCCAAGTAATAAGCTGATTTCTTAATGCTTCGTCATTAGGTGGTCCTTGTAATACTAAATCAACACCATCGGGATTGACCATCGGAACGATAGAAAGGATTGTTTGCTGGTAAAGTGGGAGTAGGGATAAACCGCGAATTGTATTTTGATTGGTGAGAGAGAGTAAGTAGTCGTTTATAAAAGTTAAAATAATCGGAGTTGTAATCCATTCATTTGCATGAAAGGAGCCGTTATAATGGACACGCTTAGCCCCGTTCCCAATTAGTAGCTCTGGGATTTCATGCTGTAAAACAGAATGTCCAATTGTAGAGCTTTGTAGAAACGGATAAGCATCGAGTAGTTTTTTGATATCGTTCATCATGGTTGTGTAAGTATAATTTTGTTTACCATTGATGAGCCTCCGTGTGATTCGTTGGGGAATGCGAATTGTCTGCCCAATGTGTAATTGATTTGGATTTAAACCAGGGTTGACAAGCAAAATGGCCACTAATGGGAGATGTCTGCTTTGGGCTATTTGCCAAAAAGTATCTCCTTGCTTTATTTGATAATTGACTGTAACAAACCCCGGAATTCGAATGCGTTGTCCAACTCTTAAAAATTGAGGTTTAATATTTCGATTCGAATCTATAATTAGTTGAAGAGGTATTTTAAACACTTCACTAAAATGCCAAAGAGAATCCCCTGATCTTACGAAAATGTCCACAATTGTTCTCTCCTTACTATCAATTATGTCTCGGCAAAATTGGCCAATATAAAATATATATGAAAGGAATATGGGACTTATTAATTTTTAATGGCTCATCATCAAAACGTGTGGTTGATTTCCGTTCTGACTGACGCTTTGTCGCTGCCGCTTCGCTTTCGCACAGATAAAACATTTGTTGCTGCCGCTTCGCTTTCGCACAGATAAAACATTTGTCGCTGCCGCTTCGCTTTCGCGCAGATAAAACATTTGTTGCTGCCGCTTCGCTTTCGCACAGAGAACATCCGCTTCGCTGCAGGGTCTCGGGCCAAACACGATATTGGTCACGAAGGCGTTATCACAGGTTGTGATGGTTTTAGCCTTTGTTCCTCTATCGCTAATCCCCAAGGAGTCGCCCAATTTTCGCTCCAATCAACTTACTTCCATAGTAGACGTTTTAACAAAAGTCATCCACAACTTTTGATGATGAACCCTTTTAATGTGAACTTTGTTAAGTATTCTCCGCAAAGAGATTACTCTCTTAACCTAAGAGGAAGAAACTTTGTTACTTTTTGATGTACAATGATACTAGATAATAGAGTTTATGTGAGGTAAAGGTAGGAAAATAAATGTTAAATAGATTAAAGATAAGTATACGAACTAAAATTACGTTAGGCTATATTGTTATCATACTTTGTTTACTTGCATCAGTGATTATCTTAAATAATCAAATTTCCTCTCTACAAAAAGAAAGAAATTATATTATCAAGAATGATTCAAATATACATGCTTTAACCAATCGCATTGAAAAACACATTTTAGATATGGAATCGAGCCAGAGGAGTTTTGTTATTTCAGGTGAATCAAGCTATTTAGAGTCATATAATGAATCTGATGAGAAATGGGAATCTGATTTTAATGAACTTTATCAGATTGTAAAAAATAAACCAACAAAACAGAAGTTAAATGAGATAAAGGCAACGATAGAGCATTGGGTTACAACATTTGGTGAACCTTCCATTAAACTTAAAAAAGAAAAAAATGTGGGGGCATTAGGGGAACTCTATAAGGTAGGTACAGGTCCTAGAGACATAGAAACAGTACGAGATCAGTTTGAATCACTTCGTTCAGAGATAATTGCAACGATGCAAGCCAAAGTAAACGAGTTGGACAAAAAAAATAGTATAGTAGCACTTACACTGCTTGGCATACTTGTATTTATCTCAGTTGTTGCGATTATCATTGCAAGTGGTATTTCTCGTTCAATCGTAAAAACGTTAACAGAGGTTACACGAACAATCCAAGAAATCACTGCTTCCAAGAGCAATCAAAAAGGACGAATTCATGTTAGCACAAATGATGAAATCAATGCTCTTGCAGTCGCTACAAATGAGTTGTTGGATGCGCTTGAGAGAAGAGAATGGCTACAGTTGAATATCGCAGAAATTGTCACAAAATATCAAGGTATTTCTGCTATAACCAAATTAGCTGAAACCTTCCTTTCAGAAATAGCGCAAAAAACGCAGTCTTCCCTTGGCGCATTTTATGTTCGTGAAACTACTGATAATCATATACAGTTTGTAAAAAAAGCTGCTTTTGCGGACGCAACGGATAACATTGGAATTGAGAGCTTTAAACTGGGACAAGGCTTGATTGGACAATGTGCTTTAGAAAAAAAGGTTTTAATTTATAATGATATTCCAGAAGATTTCCGTTTAATAGGCACTGGTTTAGGGAAAGTACCGCCAAAAGGTATTTTTATCGTCCCTATTATATTTGAAAATGACGTAATCGCTGTTGTTGAATTAGCTACAATAACTAGCTTTAATGAGCTGCAGCAGGAATTAGTGAAGCAAGTTATCGAAACCTTTGGATTAACGATCAACAGTGTCCTAGGGCGTATGGAAATTGTCCGTTTATTGAACGAGTCAAGAGCTATGACAGAGGAATTACAGGCACAATCTGAAGAGCTTCAGACACAATCAGAAGAATTGCAGATGCAAACAGAGGAACTGACAATGATTAATGACCAATTGGAAGAAAGAACAAAAGAGGCAGAGTTAAAGTCGAGAGAATTAGAACAAGCTAAAAAAGAATTAGAGGAAAGTGCGGAACAGTTGTTACTAAATTCAAATTATAAATCTGAGTTTTTAGCCAATATGTCACATGAACTACGAACGCCACTGAATAGCATATTAATTTTATCTGAAATGTTAGCTGAAAATAGCCAAAATACTTTATCAGAAGAGGAAGCTGAATTTGCAAAGGTTATCCATTCTTCAGGGGAAGATCTACTGGCATTAATTAATGATATTTTAGATTTATCAAAAGTTGAGGCAGGTAAGCTGGATATTAGTTTTGATGAAATGAATATGAGTGAGGTTCCTGTACAAATCGAGCAAACTTTTGCGCCTGTAGCAACGAAAAAAAATCTACAATTCTATATTTCGAAAGACGAAAATGTAGTCGATATTTTCTATACTGACGAACAAAGATTCCAGCAAATATTGAAAAATTTATTATCAAATGCCTTTAAATTTACAACACAAGGCTCAGTTCATCTTGACATTAAACAGCTTAGTGAAGAACAGTTAACAAATAATATGCAGGATGTTAGTGCTGACTGGTTAGAGATCATAGTTTCCGATACAGGAATAGGGATTCCGAAGGACAAGCATCAGCTTATTTTTGAATCATTCCAACAGGCTGATGGGGCAACAGTACGTAAATACGGTGGAACAGGTCTTGGCTTGTCCATTTGTAAAGAGCTTGTGGGATTACTTGGCGGCTGGATTTCTTTACAAAGTAGTGAAGGGCAAGGTAGTACATTCACACTAACAATCCCAAGCTTGCCAAATGGCATCGAAGAGCAAAAACGTCTTGAACTTGCTATTCATGAAGTAGGGGCTACTAATGAATTAGAAGAGCTAATGGAAGTACTATCGGAAACTCAGGACTTCTCTCAACAAGAGGTAGAAGTTTTTCAAGGGAAAAATATTTTAATTGTAGACGATGATTACCGTAATATATATGCATTAAAAAACGCACTCGAAAAACGAGGTATGAATATCTTAGTTGCCAAAGATGGGATAGAGTGTTTAGATATTATGCAAGCTAATGATGAAATTGATCTTATTCTGATGGATATCATGATGCCGAATTTGGATGGCTATGAAACGATGTCGATTATACGCAAACAAATGAAGATTACGGATTTACCGATTATCGCTTTAACAGCGAAGGCCATGAAAAATGACCGAGATAAAACATTAGAGGCTGGTGCTTCAGATTATATAAGTAAGCCATTAAATTTAGATCAATTAATATCCGTTTTAAGAGTATGGCTAGTTTCTAAAGGGAGTTTATAAAATGGACCGATTTCCTTTGCAGCAAAAAAAACATACAGATTTAGAAATTGATTTGTTACTTGAGGCTATTTATCGTTTATCGGGATTTGATTTTCGACAATATAATCGTTCTTCTATATTACGAAGGGTTTATAGTAGGATGAGGATGAGTAATATTCCAACCATTTCTCGTGTACTTGAAAAAGTAATACACGAAAATGATTTTTTAGAGCAACTATTGAATGATTTTTCTATAAATGTGACTGAAATGTTCCGTAACCCTAGTTTTTTTAAGGCTTTTCGCCAAGAGGTTGTACCGCATCTAAGAGATTACCCTGAAATTCGGATATGGCATGCAGGATGTGCCACGGGTGAGGAAGTATACTCCATGGCTATTTTGCTACAGGAAGAAGGGTTAATGGATCAAGCCGTTATTTACGCTACGGATATGAACGAACAAGTATTGGAAGAGGCAAAAAAAGGAGTATTTCCGATTAACAAAATGCAGGCATATACGAAAAACTATATGCTTGCAGGCGGCATCCATGCTTTTTCCGAATACTATAAAACAGATTATCAAAATGCTTATTTCCATCCGTCACTGTTAAAAAACATTATATTTGCACAGCATAATTTAGTAACAGATCAATCGTTTAATGAATTTCATGTCATTATGTGCCGAAATGTTTTAATTTATTTTTCACCTGAGTTACAAAACCAGGTGCATCATTTGTTTTCCGAAAGTCTAAGTGATAATGGATTTTTATGCTTAGGAGATAAAGAGACACTCCGATTTGAAGATATTATTTCAAAATATAAAGAAATCGTAGGCAATGAAAAAATATATCAGAAGATAAAGTAAGATAAAAAATAGGCTGTTGTCCAAGTTTCTCCACAGTAAAGACTTAGGCAACAGCCACTTTTTATGTAGTTTACCGTGCCTGTATCATTAATACACACATATCATCTGGTTGATTCCCTTGTTTCTCCATAGGCAGTAAATGGTCAATCAGACGTCGAGAATGATCCCATTTCGTAGATATTAGTGTTTGTAAATGCTTCTCGGATTCCATTTCACATGGTCCCATTGCCTCTAACACACCATCCGTATATAAAATAATTTGTACTTCCTCATTGTATTGAATGCATTGCTTTTGTACGTTGATCTCATCGAAAAAGCCGACTGCACAGCTTCCTTGATTTAAATGTACGAGCGTCTTTTCGTCAACTAGAGCATAGCCAGAAGGATGACCAGCGTTCACATATTCAATGGTTTTTTGTTCTGTATCTATCACTAAATAAATAGCTGTGAAATAAAAAAGATTGTCCTCTTTTCCGTTTCGTAAAAGTGTCATATAACGGTTTAACTCTTTTATAACTAATTCAGGATCTTCTAATTGTTTAACAGCTTCTCTTAGGACAGAGGAGATAAACATACAAACAAGCGCTGCAGGGATACCATGTCCCATCATATCAAGCAAAATGATAGCATATCGATGATCATTTATTTTATGCCAATAATACATATCCCCTGCTAAATTAGAAGAAGGAAGATAAGAGACCTCTATTTGAATAGTAGCCTCATTTAAAGGGGCGCTCAAAAGGCTTCTTTGTACGTGTGTGGCTAAATCTAATTCGTATTGTATTTTCTTTTCTTGCTGAGTATGCCAATCTAATTCAGCTTTCAATCGTAAAGCAACTCGAATTCTAGCAAGAAGCTCGGTTTTATTAATGGGCTTCGTAATATAATCAACTCCACCGATATCAAGTGCTTCGGCGAGCGTGTTTTTATCTTCTAGAGCTGTGACAAAGATAATTTGGATATTTTTTAATCGTTCATTTTGTTTAATACGTTTACAGGCCTCAATACCGTCTATTTCAGGCATCATAATATCTAATAAAATTAAATCTACTGAATTTCCTGTTGAATTTGGTACATCTAACTGTAAATAATCAAAAAGCTCATAGGCAGATGTTAGAGAAACACAGTTATCATAACCTGCATTTTTTAATATTTTTTCAATTACAAATAGATTGACTTGATTGTCATCTACAAGAAGAATGGTCATAATTATTTCCCCTTATTTTGTCTGAATTAGTGCAGATTATTTATGAATGTATTTAATAAAACTCTCAACTTTATTATACAAAACATTAGAGAATAACGGTATTTTGAGCGATGGGGGAGTTTTTATATGTTTTTTAGTAGGTAGTAAAATAGATGAATAAGTATAGGGCCAACAAGAAAGAGTCAGCCCCAAAACGTATTTTCTTTTCAAATTTTAGCCTTTTTAAAGCCACTATAAATATCAAATGCATTTGCTATGATGGCGATAGCAATGCTTACGAATAATATTCGATCTATAGCAATCAAAATCTTAGCAGAGGTCGTTTCCGTAATCGCAGCGATATAAGGTATAGCGGGACTGTGTATGAGATCAGGGTGAATAGCCATGAGAATAAAAACAATGATTCCTGTACATTGAAGAAGAGCATTAGCTACGGCAATTAACATTGTCCATTGGCCAGCCTTCAATTTCCATAATGTTAAAGCTACACTTAAAATGATACAAATTAAAATAATCGGTGCAAAGGAGAGTAAGACATCCTGCTTGAATATAGGCATAACAAATTTAAAGCCACCTTTATTGTGTGAGGTATAGATTCCTATAAGGTGATGAGCATTGAAATAGACAAAGGAGAAGATAGCGATACCTAAGAAACTAAAAATATTATCATTAAGTGAAATCGTTTTTTCCTTAGGAATTATTTTAACTTTAGCTAAATCATCAGGTGTCCATTCTGGATGGTTTTTTATAAGGGGTATTCGAATATTATTTCCTTCAGATCGTTCTATGACAATGAAAGTAACTGTAATCCAGAATAGTACGTAGATGATTACTGAAATAATATGAGCGATAGTTATAGAAATAGTTTTAATAATAGCAGACAGAAGAGCACCACCTTCTTCACTATAAAGCACAATACTTTCTATCATCTGTACAATAACTGTAATAATAATCGCCCAAGGAACAACTAATTTTATGGTCCTTATATAAGTGTCAAACACTTTTGGACCGATTAATAATCGTGGTGTGTTTTGATAGCTTGCTGCAACTTCTACAGGATTTCCTAGCGTTTTAAGCACTTCCTTTATATCTGATTCTGAATAATCTTCAGGTAACATATTTTCAATAGTAGATTTTAACTCTAGACTGATTTCATCACGTTTTTCTTTGTGGATCCTTTTAGTTACTTCATGAATATATGCATCAATCAGATTCATTCTTTCCGTCTCCCTTCAATAATTCATGCTGTCCAAAGTCCATAACGCCATCCCATTTTGAGTTGTTCATAAAAAAACAATCCGTATGTGCTCAACACATCATAGATCCGAGCTTTGCCTTTGTTTGTAGCCCAGCTGCTTGTAATCACCGCCTGATGCCCTAATCGACAAGACCATGATAATATTGTGCGCAGTTCATTGTTACTGCCAGTTAGAGATACTGAATAAGGATCTAGCTATTAAACGGTTTATGTAGTTGACTTAAAACAACAAGCACTTATGTACCACCTTATAATTCCTTTCTGTATCCATCTAATAAGGAGGGCTCACCTTAATTACTTCAGGTTTTAATGCAATCAACAGACAGTATTATTTACACGTGGTAATATATGTTATTATCAAGGACTGAAATTAATGTAAAAAAAAGCATGCTTAATAATAAATTTAGTGTAGGATGGGGATGTATATGAGAATCGTTGAAAAATTATTGAAGGAAGAAGATTTTATACATCAGAAGGGTAGTTTACAGCCAACAAGAGAGTAGTTAAAGGACCTCTTATACACAATCAAAACAATGATGCATCATTTTCAGTATTATGGGCTACGGGAAGATTACAAACTAGTTGGTGGGAATGTGACTCCGTGATTTTGAAATGAAACTTCATTCCAATGACAGGAGTCGAGCTAATTTGTAGTTGATTTCCTTCATGAAAAAGAAAAGATTGCCAACGAATAAATAGCTCGTTTTTCTAAGGTTCAAGTGTTTTGCTTACTGTAATAAAGCAATTCCACAGTAGAAAGCTATTGTTCTTTTTTCATAAAGAGGGCAGAGCGTACAGGTCGTTCCAATGGCGTAATATTAATAATAAAATAGCTAATAATTAATATTAAAATAATAAGTGAATAAATTAAGGTGTTAATGGGGTGGTCATGCTCTACGATAATTAATCGAATCATGGCCGTAATTCCTATATATATAAAGTACCTTAGTGGAAAATGATAATTCTCTTTAAAATATTTAATGATCATCGTGATAAATTCAAAATACAAGAAGAAAATAAGAATATTAGCGAGGAAAAGCTTATAGTCTCCGCCATTGTTGTTGAATAATAAAATTTTAAGGAATTGAATGAGTTCTTTGCAAAGTAGGAAGGATAAAATGAGCGCTAGAAGTACAAGGCAAACATTTAGAAAGAATTGTAAAGATTTCGGTACAGCCTTTATTATTTGTAAGTAAGTTAAGTTCTTTTGGTTCACAGAATTCCTCCAATCTTGTAAATCGTCCTAAGTGAATATGAAAAACTAAATAGAGAACACATAATCATATGGTTGAGCGTCATCATTTTATGATTCGAATATAACATTTTATCGTAAATGTATATGTGTATATTTGTAAAGTTTTGGTGTATATTGGATTATCACCAAAAGCTGTGGATGATATTTGTTAAAACGTATGTTATGTATATAGGTTGATCTTCGTTACGGCTGGGCGACTCCTTGGGGATCAGCAATAGAGGAACGAAGGCTAAAACCATCACGTCCTGTGATAACGCCTTCGTGACCAACATCATGTTGGCCCAGTCGGAACGGAAATCAACGACACGTTATGGTGATGAGCCTATATATTCGCGAAAGAAAGTTTTCAAAAAAAATTAGCTGTATGCTAAAATAGATGTGCATGAATATAAAATTTAAAAGGGGTTTTTAAAATGGCTAAAGCAGCAAAAACAGATGCAAAAATTACACCAGAGCGTTTAGAAGAAGCATTAAACGTACGTGATCGTCTTATTATCGAGTTATTAGTACAAGTACTTGATGAAAAGCTTGTAATTGAACGTCCAGTATTACGTGAGCGTGTAGCAAACCTTGTAGACCTTTCTGATCATGATGCAGAATTAAAAGAAACGATCCACGCTGTTATTAACAAACTATAATCTTAAGGAAAATGCTACACGTAATCGGTAGCATTTTTTCTTTTGCTGAAAAGGTGTATTTTCAAATAATCGGTCAGCCAAGAGCCGAGAGCCAAGAACGCTCGGGCAGTCCAAAGAAGTGATCAGGTAGGAGCGAAAACGGCTCGGGTAGTCTGAAGAAGTGATCAGGTAAGAGCCAACCCTGCTCGGGTAACCCGAAGAATAAATCGGTTAAGAGGCTAACCAAGAACCACCTCAATTGCTCAGCGCAGACCTATATAAAACTCCTGCAGATTAGAGAAGACGAAATCCAAAGAAAAACCCAAACAAGAATTTGTGCCATTCTTGTTTGGGTTTCCTTCGTTGTTAGTATACTTTATCTCCATTAAAAATAGAGTTTTTCACAATTACATAATCTACATTTCGAATGGCATCTAGTTTATTGCCACCTGCATAGGAAATAGATGATTGAAGATCTTGCTGCATTTCAATTAAAGTATCTTTGATGCTGCCTTTATGTTCAACAAACATCTTTTTACCTTCAACATTTTTACGTTCGCCTTTTTGGAATTCAGAAGCAGATCCGAAGTATTCCTTCACAGTTTTACCGTCGATTTCGATTGTTTCACCAGGTGACTCCTCGTGACCTGCAAATAATGAGCCAATCATCACCATTGAAGCACCAAAGCGAACCGATTTTGCAATATCACCATGTGTACGAATACCACCATCAGCGATAATTGGCTTCGTTGCAGCTTTTGCACACCAGCGCAGTGCAGCTAGCTGCCAACCACCTGTACCAAAACCAGTTTTGATTTTAGTAATACATACTTTACCTGGTCCAATACCAACTTTTGTTGCATCTGCACCAGCATTTTCAAGTTCACGTACTGCTTCAGGTGTGCCCACGTTACCAGCAATCACAAAGCTAGTTGGTAGATGTTTTTTAATATGCTGAATCATACGAATGACAGCATTTGAATGACCATGTGCAATATCGATTGTCATAAAATCAGGCACTAAATTAGCAGCTGCTAATTCTTCAATAAATGTGTATTCTTCATCTTTTACACCAACACTAATTGATGCGATTAAGCCACGAGCTTGCATATCTTTGATGAAATCGATACGTGTCTCTGGATTAAAACGGTGCATGATATAAAAGTAACCGTTTTCAGCAAGCTTCACAGCAAGATTTTCGTCGATAATTGTTTGCATGTTTGCTGGTACAACAGGAAGCTTGAATGTATGACCGCCTAAAGTAACAGAAGTATCACATTCTGAGCGACTTTCTACAATGCATTTTGCGGGAATTAGTTGAATATCCTCATAGTCAAATACGTTATCCATTATAAACACTCCTAAAATACGAATATTTTTTAAGTTTTGATTTAAATTGTTCGTCATTTGGTAATTTACATTATTTTCGAGTAAATGTCAAAGCTTTTATCTAAATTAATAAAAAATTGGCAGGAAAGAACAGGAATTAAGCGAAATTTACAGATATATCATTTTCCGTTATAGGATTAAAAGTCGGAACGGAAATCAACCACACGTTATGGTGATAAGCCGTTTTTTGATCGGTTTTATCTAAAATTTGTACTATTATTTGTTATCCATGTAAAATAGAATTGTTTCGAAAATGACAAAGGGAGTGTTGGAAATGGCAGTAGAGGTTTATTTAATTTTTAATGGAAATTGTCGAGAGGCTGTATCTTTTTATGAGAAAGCTTTTAATACAAGCAAGCCTGAAATTATGACATTTGGAGATTCACCACAGAATCCAAGTTATCCGTTACCAGAGGAAGCAAAAGATCTTGTCATGCATACGCGACTTTCGATTTTCGGTAGTACTGTAATGTTCTCAGATACGTTTCCGGGCAACCCATTCACGATTGGAAACAATGTAACGTTAGCCGTTGTCTCAGACGATGAGGCACAGATGCGCAAAGCTTTTGATAGCCTTAAAGATGGTGGCAAGGTTACGATGGAGCTACAAGAAACGTTTTGGAGTAAATGTTATGGCTCCCTTACTGATAAATTTGGTGTTGAATGGCAATTTAGTTATGAGGAAAATAAATAAAGTTACTATTAAAAAGCACGATGTTTCTAACATCGTGCTTTTCTTTTTAGTATTTAAAACGATTCACATAGCTTTGTAATTCATCAGCCATATCGAGAAGTGCTTTTGAGGCTGCAGCCATATCCTGCATCGAAGACAACGTTTGTTCAGTAGAAGCGGCAACTTCCTCTGACGCTGCTGCATTTAATTTAGCATGATCTGTTAGCTCTATAGCTGTTGCAGAAACTTCTTCGACTACTGCTGACATCTCCTGAGCAGATGCAGATATATCCTCCATTTTCGGAGCAATTTCGTGTAGACCCTTAATGATACTTGCAAACTTTTTACTTGTATCTTCTGTTAGCTGTAAACCATCCTGGACATCCGCTGAAGTCTTCATCATTGTTTGAACAGACTTAGCCGTATCTTGCTGAATGCCAGCAATTAGTGCAGCAATCTGCTCTGCTGATTGCTGGGATTGTTCTGCTAACTTCCGCACTTCATCGGCGACTACTGCAAAGCCTTTCCCGTGTTCTCCAGCTCGCGCTGCCTCAATAGCAGCATTAAGGGCAAGCAGATTTGTTTGATTTGAAATAGCGCTAATAATTTCTAAAATAGAACCAATTTCTTTTGTTCGATCATACAGTGATTTAATCATCGTATCCGAGTGTGTCACAGATTCATGAATAGAAATCATTTGATTAACAGTTTGTTCTACTGCTTGACCACCTTCGTCGGCCAATTTTATAGCATAGCTCGATAAATCTGAAATCTGCATAGAGCTATCAGCGACCTCGACGACTCCTTTTGCGATTTCCTCAATAGAAGCAGCATTTTGGTCAATACCCATAGTTTGTTTTTCTGTACTAATAGCAACTTGTTGCATAGCTTCCGTAACTTGCTCTGAAGCAGCTATATTTTGTTCGGCATTTGCAGATAAGCCATGCGCTGAAGTTTGTACATGTTGGGAGCTTTGATCAACGTTACGAATAAGGCTTTTTAAGTTAACCTTCATGTCGATAAAGGCTTCCCCAAGCTGTCCAATCTCGTCTTTAGAATGAATGTCAATAAAAGCTGTTAAATCGCCCTCGCTAATTTTTATAGCGCTTTGTTTAAGTCGATTGATCGGATTAACGATTGATTTTATCATGAATAGCATAAAAATAATGCCAACAATAATAGAAATAGCGATAATCATTAAGTTGACATTAAATGTCGAGGCAGCAGCAGTTGCAGCCTCGGCTGTAAACATTGTACCCACAACTTTCCAGCCCGTTAGCTTATTTGTAACAAATTGTAGCTGACGATTTTTTTCTATAATGGTACCACTATCTTGTTCATAGATTTTAGTGATATAGCTTTCTGTTGCTTCAGCACCACTTTCTTTATCTGGTTGGGCAATATAAATTTTATTACTATCTAAAAGTGAAGCAAAGCCGGTTTCTCCAATGCGTATATCATTCGTGATGGTACTTAGTGTAGAAATATTTACATCTAACCCTATGACCCCAGAGCCGTCTGGTAAAGCCTGAGTAATCGTAAGAACGATATCACCTGTAGTCTGTGTAATGTATGGTGCTGTAATGGATACTTGGTTTTTGTTATCTAGGGCTTGCTTATACCAAGATCTTGTACGAGGGTCAAACCCACCAGGGTATTTTTGAGCAGGCTCATCCAGTAGTCTGCCATCAGAGGTTCCGATATAAATTAGCTCCACCTCTGGATGCATGTTCATGTATTCGTGGAATAGAGATTTAAGTTCTGTAATTTTACCTTCTTGTAAATAAGATTGATTGAGCTTGTTTGAAAAATATTGAACGTCTTTCACTTTTGGCTCAATCGTGTTAGTAATATTCGTATTAAGCATGCGCACACTCTCAGTTGCACTTGCTTGTTGTTCTTTTGAAATTTGCTTTCCAGCACTGTGGTAAGACACAATTCCAATTAACAGTGTTGGGATGAGAAGCATTGCTAAAAACGAAAAAATGAGCTTTTTCCTTAAACTTAGTTGTTTCACTTGAATTATCCTCACTATGAAATTAGTATTTTAAACTTTGTTTTATCACCGAATATGGAGTATGTAATAATGCCTTAGTGACCAATCTCCTGCCGCTGTCGCTACGTTAACACTACGCTTTCGCACAGACAAAACACGTTGCTGCTGTCGCTACGTTAACACTACGCTTTCGCACAAAAAAACATCTATTGCGCTAAGAGGCTCATCGACTCAATCCTTATGGTGATAAGTCTATCCTTTACCGTTTATGAGGTAAATAATAGATAACTAGGATCATTTTATCAAAAATAAAATAAAAGTTAAGCATTTTGTAATATCTGTGCATTAATTGTAGAAATCATCAACACCGATAACCGTTAGATGACATATAAAGCTACTTTTTGATATATACTAATGCTCAAAAGAGGAGGGAATCGTTTCATGATTCGACAAATTGGACAAGTAATGTTATATGTAAATGATCAGGATACTGCCGTGAAGTTTTGGACAGAAAAAGTTGGATTTGTAGTAGTTGCTGACCAGGAAGAAGGAGGAGTACGTTGGATTGAAATTGCTCCAACTAAAGAAGCTCAAACTACCTTTGTTCTTCACAATAAAGAAATCATTGCAAAAATGCAGCCGGAATTAAATTTAGGGACACCTTCTATTATGTTTTATGCAGATCATATAGAAAATTTATATCAGGATTTTCAAGCAAAGGGCGTAAAAGTAGGAGATTTAGTAATGATGCCAATGGGTAGGGTTTTTAATTTTGCTGATCACGAAAATAATTATTTTGCATTGGTAGAAAAATAAACCTTGTCCTACCTAGAAGAAGCAAGTTTGAATCTGTCCAATTTCGATTGCGGAAATCGGACAGATTCTTGCTTTTTCCCCTAAATAAGTACAGGGATATTTATTTTAAATCTTCTCCAAAAATCCCTACAGTTTGACGGTCAACTATAAATTCATGACCATCCCATTTCAAAATATTTTCTACATAACCTAATCCATCGGCATGAAATCTGCCTGCAATAGCCTGATACGCTAAAATCTCATATATGCCATCACGTTCATAATCTACTGGATACAATCCGCTGATTGGATCTACCCATCCTTCAATAGGCTGCTTTAGTGTACCGTCTTGATTATAAATTTCCGCTAAATAATCTGTACCCTTGTATTGTAAATCGATGATATATTGCTTTTTGGGATTCATGCTACGAACGGCTATTTTATATTGATTTTGATAATTAACAGTGTACTTTAGCTTATTATTAAACGTTTCGGCATCGAAAATTGAGCGTGTTTTTCCGTTTATTGAGGCAAATATTTCGCCGTTGATAATACCTCCACTACCTCCTGTATCAGAAATAGCTAAAATATCTTCTAGATGATTCCCGGTAAAGTCACCTAAAAATATAGTTGGGTTATAGCCGACGCTTTGTTTTAGCATTATTTTTTCGAATTGGTGCGTCTGTCCGTAAAAAATAGCAAGCGTTAGGTTTTTCCACAAAGGGCTATCTGAAGTTTTAGTCCCCATCAAAAGAACAGTTTCAAGTAAGCCATCACCATTAATATCGCCAAATTTCGTCTGAATAACCTGAGGAGTCATAGGTGAAATAGCCATATTCTTCAAAGATGGATTTATATTATTAGTCATACATGCACCTCTTTCTATAGTGGTAGCATATGTTATAAACAGAGCTTGGTGAAAAAAGAAGACGTGTTAGTAATGGATATAAAACTTATAAAAAAACTTATAATTAACCCATTGACATTTTTAAATGCGAAAAGTATTATAAGTGTCAACGAATCAGAAAATTCAGTACCACGCATTCTCTTGCTACAAAACGTAGTTAGAGATTTTTTACAACATTAATCCTTAGTAAATATATATGTTTTATACATTTTGGGAAGAAGGAGATTTTCTTGAAGAATTTATTTGTTAAAACAAAGCAACAACAGTATTGGCTCGATCAGCTAGCGTCTATTTCTGAGTCAATCCAGGCTGAGGCTAAAGAAGTAGATGAACAATCTCGTTTTCCATTCGAAGCACATAAACTACTTCTGCAAATTGGTTATCCAAAACTAACTTTACCGAAAGAATATGGCGGTGAAGGATTATCAGTCTATGATATGGTACTCGTTCAAGAAACGTTAGCAAGCTACGACGAGAATGCTTCACTCTCACTAGGGTGGACATTAGGTGTTATAGGCGAACTATATGAGAAAAAGCTATGGACAGACGATTTACTAAGTTCATTTGCTCAGGAAATAAAGAACGGAGCAATTATAAATAGGGCTGCGAGTGAAGCGGCAACTGGTAGTCCAACACGTGGAGGGCGACCAGGAACAAATGCTGTGTCAAAAGAGGCAGGTTGGCTCTTAAATGGACGTAAAATCTTTACGACAGCCTCCCCGGTACTAGATTACTTTTTAACATCAGCGTGGATTGAGGAGAAAAATCAAATTGGTTACTTCCTTATTCATAAAGATGCCCAAGGGCTTTCAATTGAAGAAAACTGGGAAATGTCCGCAATGCGAGGCACAAGCAGTCATGACCTAGTTTTAAAAGATGTGATAGTCCCTTCAAATCATTTAGTAGAGTTACCGGGTCACCCAAGTGGTGGCAAGATAAATGGTTGGATGCTACATATACCGGCAACATACTTAGGGATTGCGCAGGCAGCTCGTGATTATGCACTGCATTTTGCCAATCATTATCAACCTAATAGTTTAAATGCTCCAATTAGTACATTACCAAATGTGCAGCAACTTCTAGGTGATATTGAATTGAAGCTATATCAAGCGCGCTTTGTACTGTATGGGGTTGCCGAAGCTTATGATGACCCAGCTAGACGTGAGCTTTTGGTAAATGAAATGGCAGTTGCTAAGCATACGGTAACAAATTTGGCGATTGAAATCGTCGATAAGGCAATGCGTGTAGTAGGAGCTAAAAGCCTACAATTAACAAATCCATTACAGCGCTACTATCGAAATGTTCGTGCAGGACTTCATAATCCACCGATGGATGATATGACAATTATTAAATTGGCAAAGGCAGCAATTGAACAAAACAATGGAGAATAAGGGGAAATGACATATGTTTAAACAAAAGAAAAAGATTTTCCAATTGGCAGCAATCGGGTTGGCTTCACTTGCTATTTTAGCGGGCTGTAATTCAGGTGAAGCTTCAGATAAAGACTCAGAGGATGGCGCGAAAGTACGTACAGTGAAGGTTGCATATGATCAGGCATCTAAGCCTATTAGTTATATTGATGATAACGGAAATCCAACAGGTTACGATGTGGAAGTCATGAAGCTAGTAGATGAAATGTTACCTGACTATAAGTTTGAATTTGTAGGGACTACTAGTGATGATTTACTAATTGGTGTTGAGCAAGGGAAATATCAAGTAGGAATTAAAAATGCTTTCTTTACACAAGAACGTACGGAAAAGTTTATTTTCCCTAAAGAATTTTTAGGCTTAAGTAGTGCGGGTTTAGTATTACGTAAAGAGGATGAAGGTGTGAAAAATTTAACTGACTTTGCGAAAAAAGGTTATTCATTAGCACCAATTGCTGCGAATAATGCTCAATACACAATTATTGATGAATATAATAAAGCCAACCCAGACAATCAAGTGAAATTACAGGCTGGAGATGCGTTCACTGTCGATGTTGTGCAATGGGTAAATGAAAAACGTGTCGATGGCGGTGTGATGATTGAAGGTCCATTTAAACAACAAGTTTTAGCAGAAGATGGCCCCTATCATAATTTAAAGGATGACGTAGTTTACAACGAATTTGCCGTTATTAAAACATGGCCGTTATTCAATAAAAAGGAACAAGAATTTGCTGATGCTTACGATAAAGCTATAGCAAAAATTAAAGAGCAAAAGAAAACAAATGAATTAAGCACTAAGTTTTACGGTCGAGATTTATTTGAAGTGTTAGAAACTGTGAAGCGCTAATAGGCGGTAGCTGATCAAAGGAGATACCTCTTTGAAAAGAAAGTGTTACAGCTACTACCAAATAAAAGGCTGTTGAGTCAGTATACTCAGCAGTCTTTATTAATACAGAGAGAACTATTACTTTTTGCTGTAGTCCAGACATTTATATAAAAGTTGGTGAGGAAATGGAAAAGTATTTTGATGCATCATACATTTGGAACTCAATTCCTGTATTATTGCCGTTTTTAAAAGTTACCTTCTTAATTGCAGGGTCTTCCATTGTACTAGGCACAATATTTGGCTTACTATTAGCGACTGCCAAGTTAAGCTCAATAAAATTGCTGCGAAAATTAGCGAACTTATATACAACGATTATGCGTTGTACACCATCTATCGTCTTATTATTCCTCGTATATTATGGTGTTCCAGCGTTAGCGGAAAACTTCGGCATAAATCTCCATGCAATCGAAACAGCCATTTTCGTAGTCGTAACGTTCACTTTACAGTTTGCTGCGATTATGTCAGAAGTTATTCGTTCTGCTTATTTAGCGATTGATAAAGGGCAATTTGAAGCGGCTGTTAGTGTGGGATTGACGCCATTTCAAGCCTATCGACGTATTGTTTTCCCACAGGCACTCGTGATCGCTTTACCGAACTTTGGGAATGGAATGATTGCGTTATTACAAGAAGGGGCGCTCGCTTATACAATCGGCTTAATTGATATTGTAGGAAAGGCAAATTTAATTATCGCAAGTAATATTAATGCACATGCATTAGAAATATATATTGCTTTAGCGATTGTTTATTGGGTGCTGTCGATTATTATCGAAAAATTCTTCGCTATGCTAGAAAAGTTCTTTGGTAAGGGGAAAAAGACATTAGAAACAACGTAAGGAGGCGAAACCATGAATTATCAATTTTTAGTTGAAACATTTTTTGTTGCATTATCAGGTGTACCTATCGCACTCCTTGTGACAATTGTTGCTATGCTTATTGCTCTACCACTTGGCTTTCTACTAGCACTAACACGGGTCAATAAAATCCCAGTGATCCACCATATAGCAAAAATTTATGTCTCCTTTGTCCGAGGTACACCTATAATCATTCAAATCTTTATTATTTATAGTAGTATCCCGTTACTACTTAAAATGATTTTTGAAAAATATAATATTGCCTATGATATTTATAAAATCAATCCGATTTGGTATGCATTTATCGTCTTCGCATTTAGTACAACGGCAATTTTAATTGAGGTATTTCGTTCTGCTTTAAGTACGATTGAAAAAGGTCAGCTAGAGGCTGCTCATGCAGTAGGCTTATCAACATTTCAAGCTTATCGCCGTATTATTATTCCACAGGCTTTAGTAGTAGCGATGCCAAATATTTGTACGGCTACAGTCAATCTCATTAAAGCGACGTCTTTAGGTTATGCAATGTCCTTACCTGAAATTACATTAAAGGCTAAGGTAGCTGCCAATGTTGGCTACAATTATGTCGAAGCATATATTGATATTTTCATTGTGTACTTAATTTTATGTAGTACAGTTGAATACATTTTTAAACGATATGAAAAACATTTAAGTAAATTCAAAGTGGTAAAAGCCTAAGGGGTGAACGAGTATGTTAGAAATTAAAAATATCCATAAATCTTTTGATGACAATGAAATTTTAAAGGGTGTCGATTTAGCCATTGATAAAGGAGATGTTGTTGTTATTTTAGGTCCAAGCGGCTCAGGAAAAACGACATTATTACGTTGCATTAACTTTTTAGAAAAAGCCGACCAAGGACATGCGACATTTGGTGATATCCAAGTAGATTTTCAAAATGTGAAGAAGAAGGACGTACATTCCATTCGGCAACGTGTAGCCTTTGTATTCCAAAACTACAATCTTTTTACGAATAAAACAGCGCTAGAAAATGTGACAGAAGGGCTTATTATAGGACGTAAAATTCCAAAGGCAGAAGCCATTGAAATTGGCAAAAAGGCGCTTGATAAAGTAGGTTTATCAGAAAAATATGATGCCTATCCAAGTCAATTGTCTGGAGGTCAGCAACAGCGAGTTGGTATTGCACGAGCAGTAGCGTTAAATCCTGATATTATTTTATTTGATGAACCGACTTCTGCACTTGATCCAGAGTTAGTAGGAGAGGTCCTTCAGGTTATGAAGAATATTGCCGCAGAGGGAACAACGATGCTTGTTGTCACTCATGAAATGGGCTTTGCAAAAGACGTAGCAAACCGTGTGATTTTTATGGACGGTGGTATCGTTGTAGAAGAAGGAAGCCCTCATGATATATTTGTTAATCCGAAAGAGGAACGCACGAAGAAATTCTTAAAACGTGTTATTCCAGAGGATTATACTTACTACATTTAACTTCGATGATAAAAGAAGAGAATCTGCAAGCCTTCCATGTAATATGGTACCTGTAGTTAGGACACTTGAAAAAGAGTGTGCTAACTGCGGGTATTTTTTATATACTAGACTTTCAAGATTAAAGGACGAACTAG
>NZ_JBHZDH010000075.1:0-20123 GCF_042755925.1 Lysinibacillus sp. NPDC059133
TTCAAAACGTTTTAATAGAATATCCTTTTGCCATGTATCTATAAGTAACTTGAGTTCTATAACAAAACAATCTTTCTTCCCTTTCGTCATTACCCATGAACTCCTTTATTTTTTGATTATTCACAATATACAACATAAACATATGTTCTATAAAGAAAAAAGCACTTCATTCCTCCCACCTCTGAAGAAGTGGCTTCCTGAAGCTCAATTCTGTGAACTTCCTTTTGAAAATTACAGTAGAACTAGTAACCAATTCACCATTGAATTTTATGAACGCTATCCATTTGAAGATGATGTACGAATTGTAACACTTATGAATAACGATGCCCCATATGAGGTCAAGTTAAGAGGGAAAGAACGTAAACGGGTGATCATTGAGACAGATATTGATGTGTCGCAGATGGAAAACCACATAGACGGTGGTCAAGCAAATTATGTCACAATTATTATTAAGTCTGGAGAAATAACAAGAAAGTTATGAGAGTAGTATAAAATTATCAACAACATGAAAAACAGCTGAATGCATATGTTCAGCTGTTTTTTGAGAATGTAAGATAGTAATGAATTTTTATTATAACCCATACAATATCCTATAATTAATGGTTTAAGAAGTCTTTATTTCATTTATTTGTTTGATATGTTTTAACTGCAGGAGGAACATAGGCTGCACACTTATCTATTAGTGCCGCAACGTCTTCATCTACAAGTAGTGCATTTCGGGATTGGGCTTGTAAAAATTGTTCATTTTGCATATGGTCAAATAATCCAATGAGTAAGTCATAATAATGATTGATATTTAAAATACCACAAGGCTTTTGCAGAAGGCCGATTTGATTCCAAGTGAATACTTCGAATAATTCTTCTAACGTACCAGGTCCTCCAGGTAAAGCAATAAAGCCGTCAGCTAGTTCCATCATTTTGCTTTTGCGTTCATGCATTGAATTGACGACAATGAGCTCTGTTAAATGTTTATGAGAAATTTCACGTTCCTCTAATAACGTCGGAATAACCCCAATCACCTTGCCACCTTCACGAAGAACCGTGTCTGCTACTGTTCCCATCACACCGACACTCGCTCCGCCATAAATTAAGGTAATATTACGTTTTGCTAATTCTTTTCCTAGAAGAATAGCTCCTTCTTTATATGCCTCAGAAGCACCGATGCTTGATCCGCAAAATACTGCAATACTATTCATAATGGTTCCTCCATATCTGATACGTTATTTTCCGCAATAACGGTTAGTGAACATTATTAATAAGTGGGGGATGAAAAAACCTCACCGATTCACGTTTCACTTTTATAGTATAATTTAATTTTAAGAGGAAAGAAATGGAGGAAATAGAAATGGAATTAAATGAATTTCAAAAATTCGTGAAAGATTACTATGATACACGTGGTTGGTCTGATTTAAGTATTTTTACGCGTATTGGCTTTCTAGCTGAAGAAACTGGGGAAGTAGCAAGAGCTATACGAGCGTTGGAAATTGGTAGGGATCGACCAGATGAAAAAGTTCAATCGTATGAAGAAAATAAGCAAGAATTAGTAGAGGAGCTTGGAGATGTTTTAGGGAATGTTATAGTTATTGCAAATAAATATGATATTTCACTTGATGAAATTTTTTCAACTCATCAGGAAAAGCTAATGGAGCGTTATAAAGCATAGAGATACATATGGAAAGGGGATTCATATGGATTATCAAGTAGAGATATTATTAGAAAATCACGATGACTTTACTACGTTTCTAAATACAAAGATTAGAGAGTACAACGATGAACATTCACCGTATCATAAAGAAAGTAGAAAAAAGGGTTCTGTTCGTCCGTTAAACTTAATCGTAACCGATCTTCAACAGCAATGGATAGGTGGCATCACTGCTGAGGTATATTGGGGATGGGTGGAAATCAATAAGTTTTGGTTTAGTGAAGATTACCGTAAAAAAGGTATTGGGGGACAGCTACTAACGAAAGCTGAAGAAACAGCCAAGCAAATGGGAGCAACGAAGGCTTTGTTAACTACCTATGATTTTCAAGCACGTACGTTTTATGAAGCGAGGGGTTATCAGGTTGTAGGAGAAATAAAAGATTATCCTCCTAGTAGTAGCTATTTTACAATGGTAAAACATCTAGTTTAAATATAGAAAGGCTGTCACAATTTCCCTTTGTGATAGCCTTTTGTCATATACTAATTGATATCACCTAAATAGATGGGAGTCTCTTGACCGTTACAATATTGTTGGAGATACTTTATTAATTCTTTTGGGTATAGTCGATAGGTAGATAAGTCTTCAATCGTCAGCCATTCTAATCCAATTTGATAACTATCAGGATTTGTTGGCTGAAATTTCGTTTGTATTCCTTGTGCTAACTGACAAACAAAATAAAACTCCACTTGATGAACATTAAAGTCAAAAGATGCATGCTCATGGTTTTTTCCAACATATTCACGAATAAAAAGTAGCTCTCCAACATCGACTGAACAGCCAATCTCCTCAATGCATTCCCTTACTAAAGTAGCGTGAAAAATCTCTCCATGTTCCTGCCCACCACCAGGACAAAGATAAAAGTTGCCTTCTGCATCTTGGTTTTTTGTTAGTAAAATTTTGTCATCCTCTATTATTAATGCTTTAACAGAATTTCTTATATGCATGTAATCTCTCCTAAATTAAATTATTGTTCTAAATGGCTGAAAGATGACTAAAAAAACGCCCAATTGTCAAACTTATAAAAAAGGGGAGATTTAGTGTGTATTCAATATCAAACTTTAAATTACTTGTTGATCATCAAGCGGAAATTGATACCATTCATCAAAATTGTGATAATTTAATACAGACGTCTGTAACGCCCAAAATGGATGCAGAAGTCAATACATTGTTAGATGCCATTAATAAAAAATTAACTGAACAAGGCTTTACTATTACAGTGACATCTACGGGACTAATCGCAAAATATAATGAAGCAGTTATTAATGTTGACAAACATTCAAAAGATTTAGAGGAGTGCTTTTTCATTAATTTAAATAGTTATGCGGAGGATCAAGTTTCCATTGTTTTAGACGTTTCCGATACAATGATGCCAAAGATCTCTAATAACCTTGATGGCTATTCTGAGATTATCGAGCAAATGACCGATACATTAAAGTACGCAAAAAGTCTCGAAAAAGCTTGTACGTCACCAAAGTTTATTTATAAAACGCAAAGCAATATTATTTTTCATTCAGCTGAAGAAGTAGTCAATTATTATTTTCAGTAAATAAGAAGCCACCCTAATAGATATATAGGGTGGCCAGTAAGGAAGAGCTATTGATTTAGATATTCCCGCTACAATAGTTTAATCAATAAATTTTCTTCCGAATATGAACAGTATCATCGTTAGGATGAAGAAATATAGTGGCATAATTATTAATGAACCATTATGGAGGAAACTCATACCAGACGTTATGAAGCTTACGAGTAAGTAATAGCCTAAGCTGAAAATCGCGCCAGCTGTCCCGATAACGTCCTGAAAGTTGACAAGCGCAAGGCTTAAGCAATTAGGTAGAGCAATTCCTGATCCTAATAACGTAATAAAAATGGTTACTAAAATGCCTATTAGTAAAACGATAGTAGGCAATGGTAATGTACTAACGATTAGTAGTAATAAAGCACCGACAGTCATGACCAAACAACCGAGATGAATAACTTTTTCGGGCTGATATTTGTTGACTAGTCGTTTAGAAATCATGGCACCGATAATAGAGGCAAGCGCCACAATTATACCAAGAAATCCATAAAGACCAGGGGATAAATGGAAGTGGTCAATAAAGATAAAAGGAGCTTCAGCATAATAACTGAATAACACACCATTTATCCCACCAATCAGCAATCCAAAGACAAGAACCCGTGGAGATGAAATCATTCGTTTTACAACTGGGAAAATAGCCATTCTTTTTCTCGTTGATTTATCTGTTGTTTCAGGAAGTCTGAAATAAGCATAGATAAACAACAAAATACTCATCGCAACGAGCACAAAGAAAACAGCTCTAAAACCAAGTGCTTGATCGACCCAGCCACCAATCAGTGGCCCTACTGCAGGAGTAAACGCAATTACTGCAGAAATTTGCGCAAACATCGCATGTCTTTTACTACCAGATACACTTTCCCGCAAAATGGTTTGCGTTATAATGGAGCCTGTCGCTGCCCCAAAAGCCTGTATAAATCTACTAACTAATAGAAAAGTGATAGTTTCCGCGTAAAAACACATGAAACTTCCAATACCATAAAAAATTAAACCGCCTAGCATGGCCGGTCTTCGTCCAATAAAATCAGAAAGCCATCCCCAACAAAAGACACCGATAGCAAACCCTATAAAATAAATACTCAAGGTTAACTGTACAGAGCGATTTGAAGCATTTAATGCAACTGAAATATCAGGTAGAGATGGTGTATAGATTGTCTCGCTAATCTGTGGAAAAGCTACAAGAACAATCATTAATAATAAAGATGGTGCTACATGTTTTTTCAACTTATTGCCCTCCTACAAGCAAAATCTACTTCTTTAGAAAAGAGTAGACGTAGCTAGGGAAACGGCGGGACCATTATAAGTATGCGTTCATAAGATGTCATTTTCAATCACCTAAATATGCTTAAAGTAGGAGTGCATAGTCTAGTCTCTATTATAGAGATATTTGAAATTTTTTAAAGGGAAATATAGAAATATTTTCTATCACTTGCATACGTTAGGTCTTCATCAGAACGTGGGGGTGATTTCCGTTCCGGCTGGGCGCTTTGTTGTTGCTGTCGCTACGCTTTCGCACAGATAAAACAATTGTTGCTGTCGCTACGCTTTCGCACAGATAAAACATTTGTTGCTGCCGCTTTGCTTTCGCACAGATAAAACAATTGTTGCTGCCGCTACGCTTTCGCACAGATAAAACATTTGCCGCTGACGCTTCGCTTTCGCGCAGAGCAGAGCTTCCTGGGGGCGTCCGATGAGCCGCTGCGCTGCGCTGCGGGGTCTCGGGCCAACAGATGTTTTTTGCGCGAAAGCGTAGTGCTAACGTAGCGGCAGCAGCACGATGTTGGTCACGAAGGCGTTATCACAGGACGTGATGCTTTTAGCCTTCGTTCCTCTACCGCTGATCCCCGAGGAGTCGCCCAGCCTCCACTGCAATCAACTTATTCACATTGCTACGTTTTAAAAATTGCACTTGTGCACAATAGAGTATATATATATAATAGAAACAAATGTTCTTGTGTGGAGAGAGGGAAAGAATGACTACATTAAATCAATTACAGTTAGTAGTATTCGAAGAAAATGATATTCCAGGATTAATTGCCCTTTCTGACTCTGTCGGGTGGGATTACGATGAATTCGAAATTAGAACGCTGATGATGTCAGGCAAAATATTTGGGCATAAAAATGCTGAGGGGAAAACTGTTTCAAGTGCGGCCATTATCACATATGATTCAAATGTAGCTTCTATAGGCATGGTTATTGTGCATGAAAAATACAGAGGGCTTGGTCTCGGGAAATTAACTACTCAAAAATGTATTGAAAGTGTTTCAGAATATAAGGCAATTATGCTCGTCGCAACGAAAGAGGGGGAACCGTTATATAAGAAAATGGGCTTTACCACTGTTGATTATGTGCATAAATATCTGACTGACCAATATATCGGAGCACATAACTCAGCTTCTAATGAATATACAATTGAAGATTATAATGAGAGCGATTTTACTGAAATTATCCGATTAGATGCTGCTGCCTTCGGAGATAAAAGAAGTAATTTTCTACGGCATAGAATAAAGCAATCTAAGCACTGTATCGTTATGAGAGATCCCCAAGCAAATATTATAGGCTTTGGATTGTCCATTTTAGGGCCGATCAATCTAATTTTAGGTCCAATTGTAGCGCCTGATTCAAAAACAGCTAGTCTCATCATTAATATTTTGGCGAAAGAACATAATGGAAAATTAAGAATTGATGTACCATCTGGTCATACTGAATGTATAAAATGGTTAGAGCAATGTGGTTTTACAGAAGCAAATACACCGCCCGTTATGATTCTTCATGGTGAAAAAATGCCGACTAGAAACAATACGCTATTTGCTATAGCTGCACAAGTTTTTGGATAAAATCACTCAAACAATGTGAGCACACTTTCTAATTGGTGTGCTTTTTTGTTTTTAAAGGATTTTAATGGGAGTGCGGAGAATAGATGTTATGAAAGGGGGAGAAGGATGTGTTTCCTAATTTAGAGACAGAAAGACTTATTTTAAGAAAGCTTACGCAGGATGATGCGGAATCCATTTTTAATTGTTTTTCAAACGAAGAAGTCACACGCTATTACGGACAAGAACCATTTATAGAGATACAACAAGCAAAAGATTTAGTAGAATTATTTTCAAAGAACTTTGCTGCAAAAAGAGGCATAAGATGGGGCATTGAAAGGAAGGGAATAAAGGGTATAATCGGGACAATTGGTTTTCACGCTTGGTCGCCTATACATAGACGAGCAGAAATCGGTTATGAAATTCATCCTGATTATTGGAGAAAAGGATATACGCAAGAAGCAGTTACCGAAATTGTGTCGTATGGCTTTCAGCATATGGGGCTAACTCGTATAGGTGCTGTTGTATTTATAGAAAATGAAGCTTCGAATAAGCTACTAACCAAAATAGGCTTTCAACAGGAAGGCATTCTTAGAGATTATATGTATCAAAATGGGCTGGCACACGATACATTTATCTATTCCATTTTAAGATAAAGAAAACCCTGCTGATTAAAGTTTCACTTTATTAATAACAAATCTTTTATCCTATGAAAATATATTTTTAATATGGGCATACCTTTTATTGGATAATAAATGATAACTAAGTCGTGGTTTTGTGCTTACTTTTTTCGGTTATAGTGCTAGTAAAGATAGCGTTTTATTAGTAGTGAAAAAGTAACGTAAGGAGCTTTGGTAGAATGGAGATACAATATAGCACAGCTTATTTTGAAAAGTTGGATTTACTTGAAATTTTATATGCGGGGCAGGCAGCGTTAAAAGAAGCACTACCCA
The DNA here is from genome assembly GCF_042755925.1 of Lysinibacillus sp. NPDC059133. Classification (NCBI taxonomy): domain Bacteria; kingdom Bacillati; phylum Bacillota; class Bacilli; order Caryophanales; family Bacillaceae; genus Lysinibacillus; species Lysinibacillus sp. NPDC059133. Next base: position 7,043 of record NZ_JBHZDH010000075.1, read on the forward strand.
CGCACAATGTCAGTAAAAATCATTTGGAACGCTTTGAACAAATAGAAGCAGCCATTACTAAGTTAAATAAGGAAATTCGAATACTCGAGCTAAACATAATCCAGTCCGTAAAATAAACAAAATAAAAAAACTCATGCAAAAAAGTGATGAATTGCATGAGTTTTTTGTTTGGCTTCATATAAAATGATTTAAACTTCTTCCTCTCTCATAACAGTAGTTATTCCTGCAGATGTATCGTCCTCTTTATAGGAACTACGTTTTACTAAAGATAGAAGTAAACCTAAAATACTGATAACAGCAATCCAGCATAATGTAACTGCTGCTGTGCCCCAAAGTTCTCCGTTAAAGAAAAGAATATCCTTTAATCCTTCAAACATAAAGCGGAACGGTAACCATGGATAGATCCAATCAGCGTAAAAACTAGGCATCATTTCTGGTGCGATTTGTAGAAGCGGTAAACCAAAGAACATTAAAAGAATGAAAATTGGTAAACTTGCAAATTGAATCCATGTAGTGATCGCTAGTATTAATAAAATAAATGTTGCGCAAGTCAGTGATAAAAATAGAGCAACATGGTTGAAATTTGCAAACTCATAATCCAATATCCAAGTGGAGTACCAAGTTAATAAATATCCTCCAAATAAACCAATGATAATGGCCATCAAAGCCTGCAATCCTCGGAATTTCAATTGCTCCAATGCAGAATTAAACTTACGATTTCTTCCAGTGAACCACAACAGAATAGCACTGACTAAACTACTGATCCAAATAGGTTGGAAGAATGATAGTGGTGCATTGCCTAATTTACCCGTTTCATGTACAGTGACTATTTCGTTTTGGATAGGCGTTGAATAAGTACGTGCTTGATTAGCATTTAACGGCATATTATTTTTTTCAGAAACAGCTAATAATTGGGCACTGACATTGTCATTCATTTTTTCGACCATTGTAGATAAAGCTTGTGTAACCATAGTTGCAACGTTAGCATTTTTTCCTTGGTTTATATAAATTTTTAGCATGGCTGATGTAGGTGTGGGTGTTTGGAATGAAGCATACTTTTCAGAAAAGTCTTTAGGGATATAAATAGCTCCATACAATTCTTGATTCGTTAATTTTTCTTTCATCTCTTGTTCATTTTTTAATACTACCCATTTAAAGGGTGCTTCCTTTGTTGCTTGTGAATTTTTTTGAATCGTCTCGACAAACGTTTGCCCCATGTTACCCTCATCCTCAAGAACAAGACCGATTGGAAGATTTTTAGGGTATGAATGGGCTCCAGGAATTTGTGTTGCTACAAAAATGAAGGACAATAACAGTACAGCAACGAACGCGATACCGAAAAACTTATTTTCTTTCATTGAAATTCTCCTTTCAGATAATGTACATCGTGTTGATTATTTCTTAACTTGATTATATACTGTTAAAAAATCAATTCCTATAATCAAAAGCAGCCAAAGTGTTCAATATTCAACATATAAAAAAATGTGTTCATTAAAAAGGGGGGGAATGACTCCATGTCTAAAACCGATCGACGAATTATACGAACGAAAAATGAAATTAAACAAGCATTTTTCTTTTTACTTTCTGAAAAGAACTTTGAAGCCATCACGGTTCGAGATATTACGGATCGGGCCAATATTAATCGTGGGACTTTTTATCTGCACTACGTGGATAAATACAATTTATTAGAACAGTACGAGAACGAAATTTTTGAAAAATTCAACGCTATTTTAGATGAAACTACAAATTTAGAGTTGAATGTAAATCAGTTTAAACATGAACGATTGCCTGTAATGATCCAAATTTTAGAAGTGTTTTATGAAGAAGCTAATTTCTTAAAATTAATATTAGGTCCAAATGGTGATCCATTTTTCTATGAAAAAATGAGACAGTTTTTTGTGAGATATTTCAATGCTTATCTAGGTAATCGTACAGATAAAAGTAAATGGAATTTTCCAATTGAATTAACATTAGCGTATAACTCAAATGCTATTTTGGGAGTTATTACGTACTGGTTACAACACGGTACGCAACAATCACCAGAGGAAATCGCCACGATGTTGATAGAAACAATTCTAAAAGGAACTTTTGAAGCTAGTGGATTACGTTCAATTATTGAAAAAGATAATGAGTAGGGGTAGGTATATAAATTCCTTTGATATGAAGAGGCACAGTAAAGAAGTACTAAAGAAATCTAAGCAACATTTAAAAACTAGTGATATTTTCCGTTAAATTACAGAAGTGGTTGTATGATAAGCTAAATGGATAATCGTGTTATAATCGTACTTAAAGAACTATTAATATATGGATCATGGCGATGGGGGATCTTAAAATGAAAACAAAAAGAGTTGGCATTTTAATTTATGATTATGTAGATGTTTTAGATTTTACTGGCCCAGCAGAAGTACTAGCACTGACAACTAAGAATAAAGTCGAGGAAGCTCTTACTCTTTATAAAAAAGAATTATTACCTACGAAACCATTTGATGTATTTACTATTTCAGAAACTGGGAAGCAAATTAAAACGCATTCAGGGATAAAAGTAGAACCTGACTTTAGTTTTGACAATAGTCCTGAATTAGATATTCTAATCATTCCAGGGGGACCTTTAAGAGCTGTGCAATCAATGATTAAAAACAAAAAAATTCAAGAGTGGATTATCAAACATAAAAATAGTGAATACATATGCTCGGTTTGTACGGGTGCGTATATTTTAGGACAAACTGGATTATTAAACGGAAAAAAAGCAACTACCCATCATTTAGCATTGAAAAATTTACAAGAAAAATATCCTGAGATTCAAGTAGTATTAGGAAGCAAAGTTATACATGATGGTAAACTCATAACTTCAGGCGGGGTTTCATCGGGTATTGATATGGCGTTATATCTTGTTGAGCAAATTATGGGGGAATCTGTAGCGAAGAGGACAGCTAAAACAATCGAATTTGCACGATAATAATTTCAATCACTGCTGATTTTTGATAACAATAACTTATGGAAATTGATAATTAACATTAATTTTACTTATGTATCAAAAAATGTAAAATAGTGTTAGCAAAAATATCCATAAAGATCGGTATTAAAAACAGAAAAGAGTGATGAAGATGGGCATTGATTTTCACAATAAGGACAATCAAACTACTTATACAACTCGAAATGCTGACCACTCGTGGATTGAAACAATGAAAGAACTTGTCCCTATCATGAATATTTCGAAGGCTGCAGATATTGGCTGTGGCGGAGGAATTTATTCGAAAGCATTAGCAGATATGGGCGTAACTTCTGTGATCGGTGTGGATTTTTCTCAGGCTATGCTCGTTGGGGCAAAAGAAAATTGTAAAGATTATCATCATATTACTTTCAAGCAAGGAAATGCACTGGCGACAGGCTTAGATGCTGACAGCTTTCAGTTAGTCCTGGAACGAGCATTAATACATCATATCCAAGATGTAAAGACTTGTTTTCAAGAGGCATATAGGATTTTGGAGGATAAAGGGGTCTATATTATCCAAGACCGTACACCTGAAGATTGTCTTCTTAAGGGAGACGACTGCCATATTAGAGGCTATTTCTTTGAACGGTTTCCAAAATTAAAGGCACAAGAAATGAAACGCAGACATAGTAGTGCGCTAGTCGTAGAGACCCTGAAGGAAATTGGTTTTAGCGAGATTATAGAAGTGAAATTATCGGAAATAAGAAATGTGTATGAACAGAAAGATCAATTGTTAAACGATTTACGGGAAAGAACAGGTAGAAGTATTTTACATGAATTAGACGATACAGAATTAAATGACCTAGTGAATTATATTGATCAGGCCGTTTCAACTGAGAGTTCTATAGTGGAAAAGGATCGATGGACCATTTGGAAAGCTGTGAAATGATGAATAAGGGTCCTTTATCGAATGTAGAAAGGTGTTATCCGTCGGTTGAGTAATTCAATCCGTCAGTTCGACTTTTCTATCCGTCGATTTAATAAAATGAAGCTCTCGTTCGCTATTTAAACGAGAGCTTCATTTTATTTATTCACCTACTAAAGCGACTAAGTATTTATCTCGATCTGCTTCCTCCTGCATGTTATTATCGACCAGCATTGCACCGTATCTCACATTTGTCATATCACGATCCACTAAAAATTGAGTATTCACTTTTGCGGTTTTATTATTGATAGGACAGTCTCCTTTAAATTCTACAACGTCCTGTCCTTTTTGGGTTTCAAAATAGACCCAATATGGATTTTTACAAGCGTCGGCAAGGCCAGATTCTAACGTTTTATTACTATTTTCGAATGAATAGTTTTTAACATATGTAATATATTCATTATCTGTAATGTCCTTTTGTGGTCCATAAAAATACCAGAATACCCCTAAAATCCCGATTGGCACAATCCACAGTATGTTCCTTTTGCTTAATTTCCCCATATTTGCAAGCCCCCTTTATGAAAATATTTTATCATCTTTTCACTGGTTTTTGCTAGCTTACAATAATATTTTCTATTTTAGGGTTTAATATTGTAGAAAAAGCCATTCGACTGAAGTTTATTGATGAATGTTTTTTTGAATTTCTAAATACTTAAGGAAACTATGACGCTTATTATGACGTCTTTTATGACAGTAAGTAGGTATTCAACTGGATTTATGTCGAAATGTTTGAGCACTGAGCTACTAAAAAGTTACGTGTTACATGACAAAATGAATTGGAGATTTACTGAGAATTTAATGTAAGGAGATTTACAAAATGAATTATGGACTATTTCAATGGATTAATGATATAGCGGGTCGCTATCCTTTTCTGGATAAAGGGATGATTTTCATCACCGATAGTGTTCCTTATGTCGTAATCGTATTCATGTTATTTTTATGGTTTACTGCAAACAAGGAAAAGAGGATAGAAAAACAATATACTGCTTTCTACATTGTCTTTACATGTTTACTTGGATTGGGTTTAAACGCACTTATTCACTTGGTCAACTACCATCCACGACCATTCATCACATATAGTGTTCATCAATTAGTACCACATGCTGATGATTCTTCGTTTGTAAGTGATCATTCAGTATTAGTATTCGCTGTTGCATGTACGTTGCTTTTACGAAAAGATTCGTGGAAGTATCCTGTATTGATATGGGCATTCCTAGTAGGTATTTCTCGTATTTATGTCGGCGTTCATTATCCAGCGGACGTGATTGGCGGAGCCCTTCTGTCATTTGGGGCAAGTTTAGTCATTATCAAGTTTTCTAAAAAATTGGAGCCGGTCGTAAAAATCCTATTCAATATCTATAACGGACTAACGAAACGTATCCCTTTTTTAGCGAAATTTGGCCAATAAGATCTACGTCAGGAAAATTAATGAAGCAAAGATAGAGAGTCACATTTTAATGTGGCTCTTCGTTTTGTTAATAAAGAATATATAGATTGATAATTTTTAATGAAGTCGAACTAAACTTTACATTTGTAATGGACACATTAGATGAGCATATACGAATAACGTCAAGAAAAGTATATATTGCTTATATTTTTTATAAACAATTAAAATCATCCGGTATTAATGTGACCATTAGAAGTCAATTTGGCATTGATATCGACGCTGCTTGTGGTCAATTGTATGGTAATTATCAAAAGAGCAACAAACAGTAATGTTTGAAATGAAGATGATACTGAATTGTATTTCCTAAAAAAATTTGGTAAAATAAAAATACAAATTATGAGAGGACTGATGAATGGACGATGATTAACTAAACTATATTTTTTATTTGAAATGAACAACTTCAAACTTCAAATTACAAAATATAGGATTAGTCTGTCCATTTTATAAATCAGTTTATACTTTTTTTTGTCATGTTTCTAATGGCAATTAAGGGACTTATTTACGCTAAGTGAAAGACTAATCCTTCCAATTACTAATTGGGAGGATTTTTTATTCTCTCATAATCTAATCAATAAAGGGGAGAGAGAAATGAGCGATTCAGATACTATTGTTACGCATGTAATACTTCGTACAAGTCGTTAATATCCATCAAACTTATACGGAGAAATTTAGAATGGATGGATATACCGACTTTGTATAAAAAGTAAAAACTGTTGATATACAAAGGAGGAATTTTCATGTCAATGATACAAGTTCAAAATTTAACTTTTTCTTATCCAAGCAGCTTTGACAATATTTTTGAAAATGTAAACTTTCAAATAGATACGGATTGGAAACTTGGATTTATCGGTAGAAATGGACGAGGAAAAACAACATTCTTTAATTTATTATTAGGGAATTATGAGTACAATGGGAAAATCAATTCTTCGGTAGAATTTAATTATTTCCCTTATCCAGTTTCGGATAAAAACAAGTATACACATGAAATCATGGAAGAAATTTGCCCACAGGCAGAAGATTGGGAAATTCTTCGTGAAATATCCTATTTAGACGTTGATGCCGAGGTCATGTATCGACCTTTTAAAACATTATCAAATGGAGAACAAACAAAGGTGTTGCTTGCCGCACTTTTTTTAACGGAGGGTCAATTTCTATTAATTGATGAGCCAACCAACCATCTAGACACGGAAGCACGAAAGATGGTCTCTGAATATTTAGGAAAGAAAAAAGGGTTTATATTAATTTCACATGACCGAAACTTTTTAGATGGCTGTGTTGACCATATCTTATCTATAAATAGAGCAAATATTGAAGTTCAAAGTGGTAACTATTCTTCTTGGAAGTTGAATTTTGATCGACAGCAAGAACATGAAGAGGCAACTAATGAGCGTCTACAAAAAGACATAGGGAGATTAAAACAGTCTTCAAAGCGTACATCCGGTTGGTCTAATCAAGTGGAGGCTTCCAAAAATGGGACAACGAATTCAGGCTCTAAGTTAGACAAAGGTTTTGTAGGACATAAAGCAGCGAAGATGATGAAGAGAGCAAAGAACCTTGAATCAAGGCAACAAAAAGCGATTGAGGAGAAGTCAAAACTGCTAAAAAATGTGGAAAAAACCGAGTCATTAAAATTAGAATCATTGGCGTTTCATTCAAATGAATTGATTGTTTTGGCCGATGTGTCTGTTCAGTACGATCATCAAATAGTGAATAAGCCAATTAGCTTTAAACTAGAACAAGGTGACCGAATTGTGCTTGATGGAAAGAATGGAAGCGGAAAAAGTAGTATCCTCAAACTAATTCAAGGAGATCCGATACAGCATATAGGCTCGATGTATGTAGGCTCAGGTCTCGTTATTTCCTATGTCCAACAAGATACCTCTCATTTGAAGGGACTGTTATCGGACTTTATTGAAGAGCATGGGATTGATGAAACGTTATTTAAATCTATCCTACGCAAGATGGACTTTGACCGAATTCAATTTGAGAAAGATATATCTCATTATTCTGGTGGACAAAAGAAAAAGCTGCTTATAGCCAAAAGTTTATGTGAAAAAGCGCATCTATATATTTGGGATGAACCGTTGAATTTTATTGATATTTATTCGCGCATGCAGATTGAAGAGCTAATTCAAAAATTTAATCCGACAATGGTGTTTGTTGAGCATGATCAAGCATTTCAACAAACAGTTGCAACAAAAACGATAACGCTGTAAAAGATAATATGAAAGCTAAAATCTTTTAAAGAAGAATCCATTTTGATCAATCTTTTCAAAATGGATTCTTTTATTTATTGTAAAATATCGGTTTATTCCGCGTTAACGGGCAGTACTACTCCCACCTCTAAAGCAAAGAAGTTAGTTGGGAGTAGTACTGCCCGTAAAAGCCCGATTTCGTTCAACTAATAATCAGTGGGGATGAAAAAAACCTCACTGATTAAGTTTCACTTTATTTACATATGAAATGACAGAGATTTACGATACTTAACGTTGTCGAAGTTCAATTTTTAAAATAGACATATGACCAACTATTGGTAATAGAAAAAAATGTCCGTTTACTAAATCGGTTAGATTTAGAGTTGCGAAAATAACACCTACATAGTCATCTTCGGTAGCCTCCTCCTAATTGATCTATCGTTCTCCGTTAGCCATCCATGAAGCGCAAAAATCAGCTCTTCACCACAGAAAATGAAAGATGATTAAGTTCTTTCATGGGAGTTCAATTCCACTGCATTCTACTACTTATCAAGTCATGATGCCATCAGCCACTTATCACTTCCAGATAACGACTATAAAATAGCTTTTGAACCTATCTTTTGTATATACGTCCTCTACTACTTTTTTATAATTTGCTATTGATATCAACTGGCGACTTCTTGTTCTGCCTTGTTACAAGACAATCATCTTTTTCACCTGGCATCGTTTTTGCCGCATCGCTTTTGAAAGATCTATTTCCGTTAAATATTCCGTAGATAACTACTGCCGTCGGTATAAGCCCGTTGAGAATACGAATTCACATTCAAGAAGCAACCATTGAATTAGATGTGCCTTTTACTCCGCATGTGCTCCTACAAGTGATGCAGACGGTGAAATAACATTGATAGTAGAGGATAATCCATAGCAAGGTACTGCTTTTAATCATTAAGAGTAATGTATTTCATACTATATGTAAAAAAAACTTTACTTAATGTTGGGAATATATTACTCTTTTGTAAGAGGTGAGCTGAGATGCCGTTAAGTAATGAAAGAAAGATTCGTAATAGAATTGTTGTGTTAAGAGCTGAACGGGGGTTATCACAAAGAGAGGTCGCTGATAAGCTGGGCGTGAGCCGACAAACGATTATTTCGCTTGAAAAAAACAGGTATAATCCATCTTTAAAGTTAGCCTTTGATATAGCACTAATGTTCGGTGTGGATTTACATGAAGTTTTTCAATATGAAGTAGAGGAGGAGAAATAAATATGGAAGTTATTCAAACTATTTTACGTATTATTTACGTACTTATTTTCTTTATCGCGGTCTTTATTTCATTGAAATTCGAAATGGGTGAAGAGAAAAAGGATGAGCGTGGGAAGAGCATTTCCAATAAATCCTATGGAATTGTATTTCCTTTAATGCCTTTGGGATGGTTTTTAATCGAGTTGTATGAACAATTCATTGGTCAACTGGATTACGATACATACAAATTAGTTATTTGGTTTTTAATCTCAGGTTTAATGATCCTTCATGCAATCATCATAACGGTATTAAGGAGAAAATATTAAGTTGCCGTTGCCTTTACATAAAATAGAAATCGAAAGAAAGGAAGTGGCTGTATGAATATTTGGGCGTGGGTTGGGATGATAGGAATTTTAATTCTTACATCTTTGCCTTTACTTATAAAAGAGAACAGGACAATAGAGGAAATTAGAAAAGTTATTGTGACGGTTGCCTAGTAAAATACTAAACGCTTTTTGATTCCATTATTGGATATGAAACAAAGATAGGAGGAAGGATCTTATATGGGAAACCGAACATACCTGAGCGTCACAAATGCCGATACCGGTTCAGTGGCTTATGAGAATATAGCTTTCGAGACGAATAATTTTCTCGCTCCAGTATGGTTTTGTCTGGTTAGTCAAGAGGAGTTCGAGCGCTATAGTAGGCAGCTTATGCAAGCATGGAGCAAGATTCAACCCCTTATGGACCATCCGGGTGTGGAGGATCTGCCTGAGTTTACCCGTTACGCTGGCCCATTTCCCATCGTTAGCAACTCCTGTGCATGAGTGGCTAGAAACCTTATCGACCCATGTACAGCAGTATTCAGCTGCCATTATTCATCTGGAGCTTTCGCAATATTTCTCGTTCACGGGTGATCCAGCCCTCTATTTGAAAGATATTGAAGAATACGTTACTCTCTGGCAGTCGCCGCATCCATCGCAGGAGAAGGTCTGGCAGGGAGTAGACGATAACTCCTATATGCTGAATGGGGAGCACATTTGCCATGGAGAGAACGTACGGTAGCTCAACCGGAGCAAAATCCGGAAATTCAGCTAGCACAGTCTATTCCTCCAGCATCTGGGAAGCGCCAGCCCAAATGGCGGCAAGAGCTCTACATATGGGTGCTTGCGATTCTGTCCGCAGCCATCTTTCTTACCGTCTATGTCAATACCTCCAGTGTTGGGTTGGGGGTGCTCGGCTTCCTTATTCCTTCTATGTTTATCGTTTTGTGGAATATGATTATCGGCCCTAAAAAAACCTCCCGTCATCGGAAGCAAGCGGCCACGACCTTGAGGAACAGTACCCCCTCTAATGCTGTGCTAAGGATTGAGTATTTCGATGGGTATTCACCTATTAGGACGGATGGCATGGAAACTGGCCTTTCGGAAGATAAATCATTACCGGATCTTATTCCCTGGCTGCAAATCGTGCAAGCGAAGGTGCTTTCATTTCAGGATGTTGAGCTCATGATTTCTACTAAAATTCCACCAGTCTCTACATTTCAACTTCATTTGAAGCTGGATGAACAGATGGTAGCAAAAGATACCGTATCAGCGATTAATACCATTGTGTTAGCTCATAAAATGTCCGTTTAACTGCAATCACTTCTAGTTCAACCAGAAAGCCATTCTTACGGTAATTGCACAGCCGTGATAATATAAATTATTTTTGTATTAACTGAGTAAATATTCATTATAAAACGTCAAACAAGGTTCACATAAAATGATGTGAACTTTTTTGATGTTTTCTAGTTTTACATAATATTTTGTCGTCACGCCGTATCTTGTATCAATAATCTTGCGCATGTGATACAAGAAACGAAATATTCTTCTATACTTTTACCTATTTCGATGGTTTATATTGCCATATAGGTCTTTAGACAGTTGAGTCATTTCTGTCTTTCCTATAATATGTAATTGTAATTGAAAGTGATAATCATTATCAATTGTTATCAGCACCACATTTGTTTCTATTCGCTTCTTATCATCAGTCTTTCTAATTAGGGAGACTAATTTTTTTGTCAGTGAGTGATAATCATTATCATTTGGTAGAGAGAAGACTTTGTGAAAGGATGGTTAATTACATGCAACAGATAGCTAAACAGATTGCAGAAAATGCAACGTTTCAGGCGTTTATGAATTGTTATATACGAGAGGTGAGTAGCGGACATTGGGTCAGAAAGGAGGAGTGGATAAAAGAACAGCGACTATCTATCTTGATTACAGAGGCACATATGTTAGAGATTGAGTTGCCGATCCAAAACACACGTTTTGCATTTGGCATGGAATACAAATCTCTTGTTGGAAGACATATATTTGGTGTCTCGTTGAAGTATTGTACGAAACAAAAACAATGGCTTGTCGAAGATAAATTAACGATACTCATCACGCTCATTCAGGAACTACATTTTATGGCTAAGGCGGATGGATGTCTTGGACTTTCTTCCCATTTTGATGAACTCATTCTTCGCATAATAGAGAGCTATCAAACGATGGCAAATTATACTGAAAAGAGTTTGGAAGGTAAGAAACAAAATGGAGCTAACTGTACGTTTATTGAAGCTGAGCAGTCTCTCTTATTTGGACATTGGCTTCATCCGACACCTAAAAGCAGACAAGGGATGGCAGATTGGCAACAAACGAGTTTTGCTCCAGAGTTACAAGGTTCTTTCCAACTTCACTATTTTCGTGTCGACCGTAAAATTGTGAAAGAGTCCTCTGTATTAGAAAAAAGTGCGAGTGAACTCATTACTCAGTCTTTAACAAAATCACAACCTGATTTTGTTATGTCAGAGAAGGATTGCCTCATTCCGATGCACCCGCTTCAAGCACAGTGGCTTTTACAGCAACAGTATGTAAAAGAAGCGATTGCTGAGGGGTTGATAAAATACGAAGGTGCGCTTGGGGCATTTTATACAGCAACCTCTTCAATTAGAACGGTATATAGCTCAAATGAAGAAATGATGTATAAGTTTTCAATTCCTGTAAAAATAACGAATTCATTGAGGGTAAATAGAATTCATGAACTAAAAGCTGGAATTGTTATGGCTCGGTTAATGAATAAGATTGATTTCTTACAGAACCATCCATCTTTCCGGATGATTGATGACCCAGCCTATATGACTGTAGAGTTCCCAAATCAGACGGAGTCAGGGTTTGAGGTTATTTTTCGCTCAAACGTATTTCCTAAAGGGCATGATGAAGGAATATGCATGATCGCTACTCTTGTGCAAGAGCCCTTGCCAAACGAAAAATCAAAACTGTGTCAGCTCATTATGAAAATCTCTCAATCAGAATTCCGCTTAATAGAGAGTGTAAGCTTAGACTGGTTTAAAGACTATTGGAAATGTGCTATCGAATCATTATTAAGATTATACGATGAGCATGGGATCGCTCTCGAAGCACACCAGCAAAATAGTCTGTTAAACATTTCTTCTGGTTATCCAACTATTTATTTTTATCGTGATAACCAAGGTTATTACTTATCAAAAACATATAAAGAAGTACTTCTTTCAATAGAGCCTTCTTTACATGAAACAGCTGAGCTATTTTACGAAGATGCCCTTATTCATGATAGATTTACATATTATTTGTTTATGAATCAACTGTTTCCCGTTATATCTCGATTTGGAGCAGATCAGCTAATCGATGAAAAAATTCTTTTGAAGTGGTCTATCGATCAACTGCACTTATTAGAAAAAGAATTTACAGGTTTCGGGAAGGCATTTGTTCGTAACATTCTAAAACAAGAAGAGCTTGCGTTCAAAGCAAATTTATTAACAAGGTTTCATGATGTAGATGAACTAGAAGCCGAACTTGAACAAGCGGTATACACGAAAATTCCAAATCCGTTTGTTCTTCAGCATGAGGAGGCAGAATATGCAGCAGCTACAGCCTTTAGCTTCTAAACAAGGAGAGCTACGTGTAAGGCGGCAGCTTGTAGAGGCCATGATTTTTGAAGGACTAATCAAATATGAAGAAACACGTTTAGATAAATGGACTTCAATTTTTACTCTTGTTGGTCAGAAGTGCACCTATCGTTGTGAAGGAAGAAGAATGGCATTTGATCGCATCCGAATAAAGGGAGATAGTATTTTTCTCATAGGAAAAGATGAAACGTTACTAGAAGCAACGCTTGAGGATATAGTAGATGAATTACTTTCGACTCGTAAAGACAAAGTTCGGTTACTGAAAGAACTTCATTTGACGAGTAAGCTTTGTGAATGGAATGATCATCAT
>NZ_JBHZDH010000076.1:0-19827 GCF_042755925.1 Lysinibacillus sp. NPDC059133
ACAATATACAACATAAACATATGTTCTATAAAGAAAAAAGCACTTCATTCCTCCCACCTCTGAAGAAGTGGGATTCCTGAAGCTCACTTCTGTGATTTTAAGACATTCACTTTTATTTTTTTTCAAAGAAAAAAGTGAATAGGAAATTACCTACTTACTTACTTGCAATTCACTTGATTTTTAGGACATACAATTAAAAAATATCTCTCAAATTGTTGGCTACTTCTTCAATATCTAAATCTAAATACTGTGTGGTTACCGCTAAATCACTATGTCCTAACGCTTTACTAATCAACGCGACACTTGCCCCTTTTTCTAGTAAACTCTCTGCATATGCCCGTCTAATTGCGTGAGCATTGATATTTTTCAATCCATATCGTTTAGCATATTTATTTAACTGTTTAGAACTCGCACAATTAGATGATTTATTAGTATTCATAGCCAGACCATTTTGTGTAATAAATACATTATGATTACCTGTGCCGAAATGATTTCTAACACCATCATTTAATTTGATTAAAACTTTTAATATTGCAGCTACTTCTTCATCAATTGGCAGCTTTAAAAATTTGTGATTCTTTAAAGCTAAACCATCTAACTTTAAAAATAAATTATCAAAATCAATATGACGTTCGCGTAGTTCACCTAACGTACTAATACGAATCCCCGTTTTATACATTAACTTAATGGCTGCAGCATCACGAAAACCAATAAAAGTTGTTTGGTCAATTAGATGCAATAGCTTATCAATGTCCGATTCTTTCGCCCCTTCTTTAACCTCTTTATCCACTTTAATATGGATAGTCGCCAGATGTGGTCTTTAATCCAACTGTTATTATAGAACTTGCTTAATACGGCTTTAATTGATTTTAAACGAATCAACTTTGTTCGCGGCGAAACTTCTAATACATCTAAATAATGATAAATTGATTCTACTGAAATATCCTCAACGTACTGTAAACGATTAACCGTCATAAATTGATTAAAAATGTATTCATAGCTTTCAATAGTACGTTGCCGATGCCCCACAATTTGCATTTGTTTAAATACCGTTTCCAATGCTGCAGCTACTGTAATAGCATCGCGAACGTCCTCATACTGTTTTGTGGGCAGTACAACCACATCACCACTTACTGCAAATACATCATGCTTTCTACTTTATAAATGCTAATTTAAATATGTACATTCCTGCTTGAATAAAGATGTACAAAAATGCTCTTCCATTTCATACTAATACTGAGGTGTTAGTATGCATATTCAATTAGAGATTGAGACAGAATTTAAAATTAATAGTCTTTCAGATTTAGCAAATTTTAAACAAGTAATGGAGCATTTAAACATGAAGATTAATAAAAGTAGATTAGCAAGGGATATGGGCGTAGGTCGACGAACAATCGATAAATATCTATATGGCTTTATACCAAAAACAAAGCGTAATAAGCCATCTAAAATTGATGAGTTCTATCCGATTATTGCCAGCCTCTTATCAGAAGATTCTAAGCAGGTATTTTATTATCGACGTAATCTTTGGCAGTATTTAAAAGACAACCATGGTTTAGAGTGTGGGCAATCTACATTCCGTACCTATATTGCCAATACGCCAGAATTTAAGGCTTACTTTGAAAAAGCTGAGCGTGTATCTTCTTTAAATAGCGGTATCCGTTATGAAACACGTATGGCCAAACAAGCACAGTTGGATTGGAAAGAAAGTATTCTTTATGAAACAAGTGATGGTGAACAGGTGGAGATTAATGTAGCCGTGTTAGTGCTAAGCTACTCTCGTATGCGGTTCTTCTATATGAGTATTTCTAAATCGCAGGCAGTTTTATTTTCTTTCTTAACCGACACGTTTGAAAAAATGGGTGGTGTACCAGAAGAACTCATCACTGACAATATGAAAACCGTGATGGATGAAGCACGAACAGAACATTTTGCAGGAAAAGTGAATGCGAAGTTTGCGCACTTTGCGAGAGATTTTGGACTTAATGTGAAGCCTTGTGTAGCAGGTCGACCACAAACAAAAGGAAAAGTGGAGACAACGATGAAGTTTTTGGATGAGATCCATGCCTATCAAGGAAAGTTTAACATAACTGAATTACACGCCTATATTGAAAAATTGTGTAATCGTATCAATCATGAAATTCATCAAGGAACGAATAAAATTCCGATTTTAGAATTCCAAAAAGAAAAGAATCACTTACTCCAGCTACCAACTGAACGAGTATGAGATTCTTATCGAATCAACCATATGTCCCACGCCCCCGTACGTTCTACCCTGGCTACTGATAGATTAAATCTAAATAAAAAAAGTTCAACCAGAAAGTTCTGGCTGAACTATATAATACGAAAGCACCCGTTATTTTAAGTACATCGGGTATCCCATGGGATTCTGTATATCTGTGTATAGCTGACATGTGTTTCATTAACCGTTAATCCAGCATTCTCTTGTTTTTTTAACGCGTACTCTGATTGACCTTTACTTAATCCCGCAAATAGGTACCTTTTCAATTTGAAAGCCTTAACGATGGCGTTATTCAATCAAGTTGTCCATAGTCAATCTCCTGGCCTTGTCTTCATAGCCAATCGTTTTATTCAACAGCAGTAAATTAATCTCTAGTACTATTTTGGTCCAAATTTTCCACGTTTAATATATGATCGAAATTAATGTTGTTAGCATATTTCTGTTGTGTCAATAAAAGTTGAGTATTACTATCTTCGAGTATAAAGTAAATCCTTTCAACAGGAAACTGTGGATCGATTGGCAAATATGTTCCTCCAGCTTTTAAAATCGCCAACATTCCTATTACTATTTCAAAAGATTTATCTAACATAATACCGACCACTCGTTCTCTATCAATGCCAAACTTACGAATTTGGTGGGCCAACTTGTCGGACATTTCGTTTAATTGAGCATAAGTTAATTTTTCAGACTCAAATATAAGAGCAACTTCTTTAGGATTCTTAGCAACCTGTTCTTCAAAAACTTGGTGTATTGTTTGTTCTTTAGGATAATCTTTCCCCGTATCATTAAATTCTTTCAATAATTGATTTTGTTCTCGTTCACTTAATACTTCAATATCCTTCAATTTTATTTTTGGTTGTTTGATTACCGTTTTTAATATGTTTTGATAATGACCAACCATTCTTTCAATAGTATCTTTTTTAAATAATTGATTACTGTACTCTATCTCAAATAAGAGTTTACTCATATGTTCTTCAGCAGATAATGTAATATCAAACTTTGAAATCCTACTCTTGTAAGGGTATGTTTGTGTTTTCAATCCCTCAAATTCAACGAAGTCAGTTATCGTATTCTGAAGGATAAACATTGTGTCGAATAATGGATTACGATTTAATTCTCGCTTTATTCCTAGCTTCTTTACCAATTTATCAAATGGATAATCTTGATTCTCGTGTGCTTTTAATACATTTTCTTTTACTTCAAGCAAAAAATCGGAAAAATTTTTATTTCCTTCGGGTTGATTTCTTAAGGCAACCGTATTCACAAACATTCCTATTACATTATTTAAATCTCCATTATTCCTACCTGCTACTAAAGAGCCAACTACTATGTCTGCTTCGTCTGTATAACGATACAACAGAACATTAAATGCAGCTAACAATAGAGTATATAGTGTTACTTCATTATTTTTTGAAAACACTTTAAGTCTTTTTACAATTTCTGAATCTAGTTCAAAGTTAATTGTCTCACCTTCAAAAGGTTGATTGTAGGATCTAGAATAATCCAGTGGCAAACGTAAAGGTTCATAATCACTTATATGTTTTAGCCAGTATTTTTCCTGATTCTTTATCCCTTTACTTTGTATGAAATTGTTCTGCCAATTTGAAAAATCTTTGTATTGAATTTTTAAAGGTTCTAATTTTTCTCCGCTATAAAATGTTGCTAAGTCTTTTAGAAAAATATTCATTGATAAACCATCTGATATAATATGGTGTATATCTATCATTAATATGTGTTGGTTACTATTGACTTTAATTAATTTTACACGTAGTAGAGGAGCATTAGATAAATTAAATGGTTTGACAAAATCCAATGCAATATTATTAATATTTTGTTCACCTAATTCTAGAGATTCTATTAATAATTCAACATCATCATTAATCTTTTGGTGCAATTCATCACCAATAGTCTCAAATGAAGTACGTAGTGTTTCATGCCTTTGTAACAATTGATAAATAGCCTTCTGTAGTTTGACAGTATCTAATTCACCCTCCATTTCTAATAAATAAGGAATATTATATGTTATAGATTCTTCTTCTAATTGACTTACAACAAACATTCTTTTTTGCACTGCTGAAGCTAAATAAGTTTCTTTTTCCTCGACTCTATCAATGATTAATGATTTTTCTGCATTTTTTACATATTCTGCAATTTCTTGTATTGTTGATTGATAAAAGAATGTAGTTGAAGGAATATTAACGTTGAATTTATTACATATTATTGTTGACAAAATCATCGCTTTAAGTGAATGTCCACCAAGCTCTATAAACTTATCACTAATTCCAATTGGTCTAATACCAAATACTTTTTCCCATTCAAGAACCAGCTCTTTTTCTATTTCACTTACTGGAGCTACATAGTTAGTTGTAAGTGTACGCCCTAAGTATTGTTCAGCTAGTAATGATGTATCAATTGTCGAAACTTTATTTTTATAATTGTTTAGTAATGCTTTCCTATCTATTTTTCCATTGTTATTTAGAGGAAGTTCGTCTAATTGAATAATCTTTGAAGGAAACATATAATTAGGGAGTTTATATTCCAGAGATTGATATATATTTTCAATTATTCCCGTTTTTTTCAAGACAATAAAGGCAATAAGTCGATTTTCAGACTCATCATCTTCCTCCACTAATACTGCTGCATCTTTAATTCCCTCAATTCCTAATATTATTGATTCAATCTCTTCTATTTCTATTCTATGGCCTCTTATTTTCACTTGAAAATCTTTTCTTCCTAAGTACTCAAAATTCCCATCAGAATTTAATCTGACAATATCTCCAGTTCGAAATACTTTACCATGCTCTGGAATTAAGTTCTCTACAAATCTATTATTTATTTGATTATTTATATATCCAGGAGAAACACTTTCCCCAGCTATCGTCAATTCTCCTGGAAAACCATAAGCTTGTATATTATTAAATATATCAACCACGAAAGTTTTGGTATTGATTATTGGCTTGCCTATCGGTACATCCTTAGTCTTTGTATCAAAAGGAATGATATAGTGTAATGTATCGTCAGTACATTCAGTTTGTCCATACGCATTCATTAACTGAATATTATAATAATTGTAAAAATTATTAACTAATTGAGGGGAGACTTTTTCTCCAGTCAAAATAAGAATTCTTAAAAAACTAAAGTCTATTTTTGGATTACCATACTCAAATGTCTGCAAATATGACTTTAAAAAGGAAGGTACTACTTCGAGTATCGAAATTCTAAAAGTATTAATTTGTTGGAATAATAACACTGGATTTCTCAGTACTTCCTCTGGAAAAATCACTACTTTTGCTCCAATAAATAAAGGAGAAAAAAATTGCCAAACCGATGCAGCAAAGGTTAAATTCAAGTTATGGCTAATGACATCATCACAACCCATTTGCAAATCTATAATTTTAGCAAATGCGTGATTAACAATTCCATTGTGTTCTAACAGTACTCCTTTGGGTTTTCCTGTAGACCCGGAAGTGTAAAAAATGTATGCTGAATCTTTAAAACAGTAATCAAGTCCCAAATTGTTTGTTCCATACTTTGATAATTTACTCTTTCCTAAATCAAGAAATTCCCCTTCAAATACACTACTTTTAAAGTTCTTAGTAATAATTAATTTAGTCTTACTATCTATAAGAAAATAATCGATACGTTCATCAGGATTATTTATATTGAGGGGTAAACAAATACATCTGGCTTTTAAAACCCCTAATATTGCGATAAACATCTCAAGAGAGCGATCTAAAGTTAGAGCAACAACTTCTCCCTCTTTTACTCCAGAATCAATAATTGCTCGAGCAATTTGGTTTGCCTTCTGATTCATTTTTTCATAAGTAATGCTCTGATTTTTGTATACACATGCTATTTTTTTTGGACTCTTTATCACTTGATCTTCAAATAATTCCTGAATTGTAGATTGGGGTATTAAATATTCAGTATTATTGAATTCAAATAAGGCTTGATGCTTCTCTTTAGCAGTAAGTATATCTATATCATCAATTATAAGAGATGAATCGTTAAGGATTAATTCAATCACTCGTGAATAATGATCAGTAATTCTTTGAGGGAGCTCTACATCATCCTTATATTTTTCGTAAAGATTTACTTCAAATTTAGTAGGATCTCCAATTAAAACACTCATACTCATATCAATCAGTTTATTATTTTCAAAATTTTTTCTGTGGTGCTGATCATATTCATATATTCTAATAATCGAAGTTATTTCATTTGTAGAACCTTTTACATAAGAAGAAGTTTCATTTTGTACCATTTTAAAATATTCTGCAATACTTTGTTTTTCTTTGTAAATGATATTGACTATAGATTGTATTTTCTTATGATTGACAACAGCATACGTAACGTTTGGTGAATTTTTATACCTCTGTAAAAGAATTCCCCAAACTCCAGAAAAAATTGTTTCAACAGATACCCCGAATTCGGCTGCTCTTTCTTTTAATTTTTTCATTTTTTCAATTCCGATTATGTGATTATCGGGCAATTTATCGGAAAGTTTCATTTAATCACCTTCTTTTATTTGATATGGGTTAAAGGTATACATTTCCATGCAGCTCTTCATAATCCTTATTAACAATTTGGTTCTTCTCATCAACCAAAACTACTTTTGGGATGATCTTTTACCTCTTCCCGTTAAGCATTACATACGAAATAACAATTATGATATCACCAGGCTGTACTAGTCTTGCTGCAGCTCCATTGAGACAAACAATTTCAGTTCCCCTTTGCCCAGAAATTACGTATGTTTCCAACCGTTGATCGTTTGTTACATTTAAAACTTGCACTTTTTCATTTTCAAAATATCTGATGCATCTAGGATATCTTGATCAATCGTCATGCTACCTACATAATTATGATGAGCTTCAGTAACTACAGCTCCATGGATTTTCGACTTTTGCATTTCTCTGTACATATTAAATTCCCCTAATTTTATCTTTAAATAAATACTTTATCTTCAATTAAGCTTTTTTCTTATAGGAATGCTTTGGATATCTGCTTTTTCCTCTCTTTCAGATGATATAATTTCTTTTGATATTTCTTCAATTGTTGATAATCTTAGTATTTTCGAAAATGGAAACTTAATAGTAAAATGTTTTTGAATTCGAGAAGAA
The DNA here is from genome assembly GCF_042755925.1 of Lysinibacillus sp. NPDC059133. Lineage (NCBI taxonomy): Bacteria > Bacillati > Bacillota > Bacilli > Caryophanales > Bacillaceae > Lysinibacillus > Lysinibacillus sp. NPDC059133. The sequence continues at coordinate 7,360 of NZ_JBHZDH010000076.1, forward strand.
ATTAAAACTGCTGAAAGGGAATTCCCCCCTAATTCAAAAAAATCATCGCTTATTCCGACTTGTTTAATGCCAAGTACGTTTACCCACAACTCAACCAAATACTGCTGAATATCATTCTGGGCAGGCTTGTGAAGATTTGGTTTAGGGTAATCTCTTATAGGTAACTCTTTAGTATCAATTTTTCCATTTATAGTTAAAGGCATCGCTTCAAGTTCAATAAAGACTGTTGGTATCATATAATTAGGTACTTTTTGTATCAGAAAGTTTTTTAACTCTTTAACCGTTTCCTTTTCTTTTAACGTATAATACAAAAACAATCTTTTTTCTTTATTAACTTCATTAATATTTACTACAACAATTGCTTCTTTTACTTTAGGATGATTCAATATATTTCTTTCAATGTCTCCAAGTTCTACTCTGAATCCTCTTATTTTCACTTGTTTATCTACTCTGCCCCAAAATTCTATATTTCCATCTGGAAGCCACCGAGCTAGATCGCCTGTTTTATAAATTACTTCATTGGGATTAAAGGGATTAGGTATAAATTTTTCTTGAGTTAAATCATGATTATTTATATAACCTTTTGACAATCCATCCCCGCCCAAACATAATTCACCTGGTATTCCAATTGGTTGTAGCTGATTATATTTATTTAAAATGAGAGCTTTGGAATTTGGTACTGGTTTACCTATAGGTATATTCTCGTATTTATTTTCAATTGTGTAAGTTGTTGAGAACGTTGTATTTTCAGTTGGTCCATATCCGTTAATCACTCTTAAATTTGGAAACTCATCTAATAATCTATTAATATTTGATTCCGATAAAACATCTCCGCCTACTATTAAGGTATCAAGGCCTTTGAATATAGAAATATCTTCATTAGATAGTTGATTAAATAATGGAGAAGTTAGCCACATTGTGTTTGCAGAATATTTCGACATTGAATTCTTCAAGGACTTTGTATCTAATAGTTTGTCATTATCAATTAGAATAAGACGTCCTCCATTAAGTAATGCACCCCAAATCTCGAAAGTAGATGCATCAAAAGATATTGCACCTGTTTGCAAGATTACCGTCTCATTTGTAAGTTTTACATAATCTATATTTTTAACCAGTCTCAACACATTTTTATGACTTATTTTTACACCTTTAGGTCTCCCTGTAGTTCCAGAAGTATACATTATATACGCATTATCAATGGACTGATTTACATTTTTGATCATATATATTTTTCCTCGCTTTCATTACTGTGTCCCTTCTTTATTAAATGCGGAAGAGAAATAGCAAAATATGCAAATAATATGATTTCACAAGTACCGACTAAAAAAAATAAGAACTCAATTTCAATTAATTTAGGGAATGAAATAGCAATTAACCCTTGAGTTGTTGTAAAGGTTAACATCATAACTGGGTTTATTAAAGCTTGTACTCTACCCATGAATGATCCTTCAACTAGTTGTCCTAGCCATCCAAATAAAGCTATATTACAAAGAGGTATAGTAAATGCATAAATGAAATGCAGCGACAAAAACACCCCAACATTTGGTATTAAAGCTTGAATAAAGTGGGTACAACCCATTACCAATATTGTATATGTAATCATATGATGAAAGGCAATATTTCGAATTAATTTAGTTGATGCAGCTAAGCTACCTAGAAATATTCCGATTCCATAGATACTATTTAACCATATTACAAAAATTTGAAAATCTGCTGGAGCAAGTTTATATTTCAGCATAAACAATTTCATAACACTTTCTCCACCCTCTACAATTCCCAGTATTAGAACACCAACAAAAATAGATAACAATATTTTATTACGAATGATGTAGTTTATACCTTCTTTAAATTGCATTATAATATTCGGGAACTTTAGTTCTGATAACTTGATCTCGCCGTTTGGCATCCTTACCTCTCTTGGTACTTTACAAATGCTTATTAAGTAAGCCGAGATAAGGAAACTAGCCAAATCAATTAAAATTGCCCCCTTTATACCAAATAGCCAGTAACTTGTGGCCCCCAGACTACTACCCAATATTAGGAAAATACTCATTAACATTTGATTTAAGCCCATAGCGAAAGGAAACTCTTCTTTAGTAAGAACACCCTTGACAATAGAGATAGAGGCGGGTTCAAAAAACTTTATAACTCCACTACGAATAAACAGTAATGCGAATACTAATGGTAGTATATCAAGATGGATTGAGAACAAAATAATTAATGTTAAAATCGCAGAAATAATATCGCAATTAATAGCTATCTTTTTTCTGTCAAGACTATCTGCTAGGACTCCTGTTAAAAAGAAGAGTAAGAGAGCTGGTAATGAATACATAATTTCCGCCAAAGTCGTGTAATAAGGTTGCTCCGAAAATCGATCTAGCAAATAAAATGCAAAAGCTGTTAATCCAGTGACAGTACCCACTTGAGAAGTTAAATAAGCAAAAAACATTTTAGCATAACTTTTGTTTTTAAAAACTTTAATATAAGGATTATTCATTATCATTTGCAAAAACCTCCGAAATTTGTAATTTGATAAAAGAACTTACAATTTACCTATATAATCCAAACTCACTATTTCTCTTGCATCAACAGAACCGCTTATTATTTTTCTAACATCTATGCCTCAAGACGTTCCCCTTTCTTGTACGTCTGTACTTCTGAGTTAAGCAACTTGTCTGTCCCATGTATATAAACAAGCGAACGTAACCTCGATATCGTCTAAGCAACTTGTTGGCTCCTTGTTGAACCTTTAGGTGCAATTGGTCTATATATCCCACTTCTAACACTGTAGAGTATGAAGTGTTAATTGCTGGATACTTATTTCTTGCCGACAAATCAGCATCAAACTGCCATAATGTTTCTAATGGACCATACGGCAAATCTACGTCTACTGCTTCTCACTTTAAATCTACTAAAAAAGTCGTAATCGAATTTGCTCCTGCATCTTCAAGTCGTTCTTGTAATGTGTAAATTTCCCTTGTAATCACATAGGGAAAAGTAATTTATTTTACAAAATATGATGGAGGAAAGATTTTGATGTTATATCGAGAACATAACATCAATATCCTTCCTTCGTTTAAACTTACAAGAGGTGAATTTAGAATTACTTTTATTTATAGGAATCAATATTTGTAATTTATTACAGCACTAAATTTTAGGTTTACAAATTATTCAGAGTGGAATTGCTATATTGCCAGATGAGGACTCGATGAAAATTTTATTCTCTCTTTACCAAGCATAAGCTTCGGGTGCCTGTCCACCTAAACTCGGGAATATCCCATCCAATCTTTCCATCATTTCCTCAGTTAAATTAACTTCCGTTGCTTTAATACAATTGTTTAATTGCTCTACGTTTCTTGGTCCAATAATGGTGGAGGTTACACTAGGGTTTGCTAATAACCAGGCTAGAGCTACAACATCTTCTCCTAAATCAATTTCAGCACAAAACTTCGAATATTCTTCAAGTTGGGAGCGGTGCTTCTCTATTCTCTCTGCTTGCCGAGCACTTCTAGGACCTGCGTTATGTAGAGCAGAACCTCCTAATAACCCTCCGGATAGTGGGCTGTATGGAATAATGCCGATTCCCAAATGTTTTGCAGCAGGAAGCACTTCTAATTCGGGAAATCTGCAAAGAAGATTATATTTATGCTGTTCAGATATCAGACCTAAAAGGTTGCGTTTATTTGCTGTACTTTGAGCTATAACTAAGTCCCATGCTGCAAAGTTACTGGAACCAACATATTCAATTTTTCCATTTATCCTTTGCTTTTCTAATTCACCCCAAATTTCTTCCCAAGTAACATCTCTATCTACATGATGTAATTGATATAAGTCTATATGGTCTGTTTGTAGTCGCTTAAGAGATGCATCTAGATGACGCTTAATTTTGTATGATGATAAACCTAGAGAATCATCATTCGGTCCACCATCAATATCACTCATATCCCCATATACTTTTGTTCCAAGGATGACTTTTTGACGTCGATTTTCACCTAGAGCAAACCAGTTTCCAATAATCTCCTCCGTAATTCCATGTGAGTCCCCACCATATACATTTGCTGTATCGAAAAAGTTAATTCCAGAATCTCTTGCGGCATCCATAATTTTAAATGCCTCTTCTTTTGAAGTGTATGTTCCAAAATTCATCGTTCCAAGTACAAGTCTACTCACTTTTAACCCTGATTTACCTAATGATTCGTATTTCATATATTTTACCTCCTATTATTCTTAAAAATAGATTTTTTAATATATTGATTTTAATATGGATTCAATTATATATTTGTGATTATCTACTAAATAAAAATGGTCTCCTTCAAATAATTGGACTTCAAATAATTCGTCTGTTTCTACACTCCAATTATTTAAATCTTCAATTTTAATATTGTCCTTCGTACCACCAATCGCTGTAATTGGACAATGTAATATTTTATTATCATGATAATATTTGTAAGAATCACAGATTTTAAAATCCGATTTAATTATTGGAAGATAAAAATCTAATAGTTCTTCGCTTTCCAGAATTTCATGGGGTGTCCCATTGATATCTTTAAGTTTATTTATTAAATCAAGCTTTGTTAAATTACTTAACTTTTCTGTATTATTAAAATAACGTGGTGCCTTACAACTTGAAACAAAGAGCCTTAAGGGAACTTTATTGTAGTGTTCCATCAAATAATGAGATACTTCAAAAGAAATAATTGAACCCAAACTATGTCCAAAAAAAATTAACTCTTCATCTCCTAGCTGTCTCATTATATTTTTTGATAGGGAATGAACAAGAGGTTCATAATGTTCAAATGGCATCTCTTTTAATCTACTTTCCCTCCCTGGTAGAGCAATCGAATATATCTCAACGCTATCATGAATTTTATCAATCCATTTATAAAAGAAGGATGCACCACCACCTGCAAATGGGAAACAGATTATTTTTACTTTTGCAAGTGGATTATTTTTTAAACAGATTAATAAATTTTCATTAATAGGAGGTCCCGACAAATTGTGTGAATTCATTGATTGATGCCCATATCTTAGGGAAAAATTCCTTATTAACATTCACTTCTAGTATTTTAGCTGGTGCACCCTTCAAACTCTTAGAATTTATTCCTATCATTCGCTTGACTAAAATCATATGTTGATACCTATAGTTTTTAAATTCTTGATCAAATGTTAATAATTCTTGCATTAATAGAAACAGATCATATTTTGATTTTGGATTCCTATAAAGATCTATTATAGTTGTATCGGCTTCAGCTAATATTTCCATAAAGGGTGCAAAGAGTTTTGGACCCTTTTTTAAGATTTCTTTAAATCCAGGGGAATCCTGGCCACTACCATTTCCAAGTACTAATCGTATCTTTGCAAAATCATTAGGTTCTATCCATTCTAATGACTTCGTCGCATTTGTTGCCATGGATATGTGTTGGCTTAGTCTTTTCAATTGATGAATTGCTTCGGATAAACGTCTTTCATCCATACATTCTTGAACAATCTCCAAATGATGTAAAACAAGTTTAAAATGGAGTTCACAGACTTGAGGTACAATAAGGAAATTAAGCTCATTTTCACAACATAGATCTTCTTTCTCTTTCTGGAGTCCTAATAGAATTTCTATACTATGATATTCCTCATATTTTGAAAATCTTCTAACCATGTTTACATCCTCCAATGCATTTTAAGTTAGATATATAATTTTTCTTTTAATTCTTCTAATTTTTCTTTAACTGTTGTATAACGTATACTGTCTAGCTTTCCTTCAAATGTTTGTAAATATCCCTGCAGGAAGTCGATCCGCATTTCTATACTATCACTTTCCTTGTTTAAAAATGGAAGGTCTTCTGGGATTAAGTTTCTAATTGCAATTAAGGGAATATTACTACGGAGCGGATAAAACTCTTTATTATATAATCCATGATGACTATTTTCGGAAAAAAATTCGCCAATCATTAACCCTTTATAAACTAATCTCCTTTTAAATGTACTGTGGATACCAGTGATTAATTTTCCAACCTGTTCATAAGGAATATTTGGAAAAACTAAAACCAACGATTGAAATGTCTTATTAATCTTTTCGTTTGACGAAAGAGAATAAAAGAGCTCAACATTATCGTGTATTAACTCTTCCATTTCTCGGAAACTATATTCTTGTAACTTACTAACAGAACACCATATTGAATCTAACGCGATAGCTTTTGGTAAATAAGGGCATATAGCTCCTGATGAACCTTTCTGTAAATGAGGTTTAGAAGCATAATCAATATAATCTAAAGTTTCTTTGATAGGAGCTAAATTTTCTAATAAATAGTTTAATTCGCTGATAGTATAAACCCTACTATTATCCATATAGGTCCCCCCTTTCTTTTAGATGTTTATGGTTGTAATTCTCTAATACTTTTAGGAGAAATATCGATCCAATGTTCTTTTATATAGGCTAAACACTCCTCTTTACTTCCTTTATATCCAACTTCACTCCATCCTTTAGGAACTTCTAACTCTTGTGGCCATATTGAATACTGTTCTTCTTTATTTACCACTACCTGAAATTGAATAAATCCATCCATGACTATCACCTCACAATTAATAAAATTAGATTTCAGTATATTAAAACTAGTACGGTGAGCGGAAAGCGTTTTTATTAATAAAATATAAAATTGTATTTTTTAATGATTCTATTGAAATTTTTGGATTAACAAATAAATTGTTATCCAGTTTAGAATCTGTCTTTTCTTTATTGAAAATAGCTGGATATCCGTTAGAACTATTTTTTGATATTACATTAATAATTGAGAAAATTTCCTTATCTGAGTTTCTCGAACGGATATTCAATTCTATTTCCCATTTATTGAAAGGTATTATTTTTACGGAATACCCTGCTTGTTTAACGGCTTCTAATATTTTTGAATAAGGCAACTTATTTTCGTTAAAAATATGATAGTTTTCATTAAATTCTTTATAATTTGATAATTTAACGATTGATTTAGCTGCAATATCAACTGGTATTACATCATATTCCATTTCGATATCAGGAAAACTATTCATTTCTATACAACATTGAATAAATTTCCAGAGAAAATCATCAGGTTGGCATGCTCCTGAAATGCTATCTCCCGTCATTCGACTTAGCCTGTAAATATTGATTGGATGTCCGCTATCTCTTACTTTCTGTAATATCTGCTCAGCAACCCATTTAGTTTGTGAATAACCTGTTCCCAATCCTTTACTTTGGGTTGAAATATCATCTTCATATATGGTATTTTTATTTTCTATCGGGCTAGTTGGAAATACCGAAAGAGTCGAAATAAAATGTATTGGTTTTATTTTTTTCTGACGAGATAATCTAATAATCTCATGTGTACCACCTACATTAGTGGGCTCCAAAGAATGGTAGGGATATGTGAAATTTACTAAAGCGCCATTGTGGTAAACAACATCCACTGTTGAAGCTAAGAAATCAAATTTTTTATCATCAAGGCCTAATTTTGGACTTGATAGATCTCCCGGTATAGGAATAATTCGCTTCTTCACATATTCATTCCACAATCCATAAGAAGACATGATATTTTGTATTCTAATCATTGCACCATCTTCATTGGATGCCCGAACAAGACAATAAATATCAGCCTTTGTTTGATTAAGTAATTCGTTAAGAATAAAAGCTCCTAAAAATCCAGTCACACCAGTCAATAATATAGAAGATTCAGATAATTCAAATTTGTTGAAATATACTTTTTCAAAATTATCATTAATTATAGTTTCTTCAGATAAAGCAACTTCGCCAATTTGGTCTGATACTTCATTTATTCCATTCTCTAAAATCTTTTCAATCATTTTAGCCATTCCAGAAATGGTAGGGTCTTTAAAAATGACTCTGATTGGTAAATCAGTATTAAAATATTCACTTATTTTATATACAAGTTTTGCAACAAGAAGGGATTGACCACCTATTTCAAAAAAATCATCATCAACACTGATTTTCTCTAAACTAAGGACTTCTTTCCAAATTTCATTAATTGCAATTTCAAGTTCAGTTGATGGAGCCTTATATGGAGTTTCTAAATCCCTCGTGAAATTAATTATTGGTAAAGCCTTCTTATCCAACTTCCCATTTGGTGTCAGAGGAAAAGAATTTATACTTATAAGTTTTGATGGAATCATATATGAAGGTAATTTTGTTTTCAAAAACCGAATTACTTCCTGAGTTGAACCTTTTGAAGAATCTTTATACACTAAATAACCAACAATTTTCTTTTCTCCATTGTTATCAACAACATCGATAAAAACATTTTTAACAAGAGGACATTCCAAAATTGTCGATTCGATATCCTTCATTTCGATTCTATAACCTCTAATTTTTAATTGATCGTCTTTTCGACCAACAAACATTAAATTACCATCTTCTAATATTTTCACTATGTCCCCAGTCCTGTACATTCTCTCTTCTTCCTTACTGAATGGATTAGGAATAAACTTTTCTGCTGTTGAATCAGGACGACTAATATACCCTCTTGCTAGTCCCACTCCTGAAATGTAAAGTTCTCCTTCAAAACCTACTGGAACTAACTGCAATTTTTCATCCAAAACATATCCTGAATAATTTTTAAAGAGACGGCCTATAGGAGGTCTTTCATTCTTAAGATTGGTACAATCTATTGAAGTCGCTCCAACTGTTGTCTCTGTAGGACCATAACCGTTATATATTTTTCTTTTTGGAGAAGCCCACTTTTCAATAATCGCATTAGTTAATTCTTCTCCATAAGAAACAATAGTTTCCAAGGAATCTAAGCCTTCAGACTTAAAAGCTCTAAGAAAAGATGGAGTTAAATTGGCATAATTGATTTTCTTTCTTACTAACAAATCATTAATTGTATAGTCAATATTGTGGTTACTAAGATCAGCTATGATTAAAGTTCCACCATTTATTAATGTGATTAAAATTCCATATAGCGCAGCATCAAATCCAAATGAAGCTACATGCAACACCTTACTTCCACTCCGAATATTAAAAGTATTCATCTCGTTGTAAGCTAAATTGCTTAATCCCCTGTGTGGAATTTGAACACCTTTTGGTTTCCCTGTAGTTCCAGATGTATAAATGGTGTAAGCTAGATTGTCCAAGCTAACTTCAACATTTAAATTATCTATTTTTCCGTCTACTTCTTTCAACAAATTGAGATATAGCATTTGGAAATTTTCTTTATTGAAAGAAGGATTAACTTTATCATTTGTAATGACATATTTTACATCTGAATCCTCTAACATATAGTTAAGTCTTTCAATTGGAATTGATGGGTCTAGCGGTAAATAGGATGCTCCAGCCTTAAAAACGCCTAAAAGAGCTACCACCATATCAAATGAACGATCCACACATATACCAATAACCATTTCTTTTGTAATACCGTATTTTTGCAACTCCTTAGCAAGTATATTTGCTTTATAATTCAATTGAGAGTATGTCATTTTTTCATTTTCAATTTCTATAGCTACCGCATTGGGTTGATTTAATGCATTTTCTTCAAATAGTTGATGAACACATTTTAGATTAGATGTATCATTGCTTTTTTCATCTAACAAATGGATAATTTTTTTCTTATCATTATTGTTTAATAAGCTAATATCCTTTACTTTGATTGACGCATCTTTTACAATGGTTTTTAAAATAGTTTTAAAAGCATTCAACAATCCACGAATTGTTGTGGAATTGAATAAATCTGAATTGTACTCAATTGCAAGTAATACATTACTTTCTCTTTCTTCAACAACCATGTAGATATCCGTCTTTGAAGTATTTGAATCAATATCCAAAGGGATCGTGACTATTCCGTCTAACTCTAAAGAACATTCATTTTTTTTGTGATATGAAAAAGCAGTTTGAAATAAAGGATTAATAGATAAATGTCTTTCAGGTTTAATTATCTCTACTAACCTATCAAACGGAATATCTTGATGATCGAATGCATCTAGTATGTTGATTCTTATTCTTTTTAGATGTTCACTAAATGAAGGGTTATAAGTAATGTCAGATGGTATGACTATAGTATTAACAAACAGTCCTACAATTTTTTCAAAATCAATTTCATTTCGATTAGCAACAGGAGTACCTGTTAATATAGTTTCTTGTCCTGAGAATCTATGAATTAAAACTGTAAAAGCGGTATATAGTGTCATATATATCGAAACATGATGTTTTAAACTAAAGGCTTTAATTTCTCCATAAAATTCTTCTGATAAATGAGTGATTTCTGTTCTTCCGTTAATTTGAGATTCAGAATTTCTAGAGAGATCTGTAGGCAATTTTAAAATATATGGGTAATTATTTAGTTTATTTTTCCAGTATTCAACAATAGTATTATATCTTTTATTATTTTGATTAAGTTGTTCTTCTTCCCAAATTGTAAAATCATGGTATTGCAACTTTACTTCATTTAAATTATCTGGTTTCCCTAGCTGTAAACTATTATAAAATGAAGACAACTCTTTCAATAAAATATCATTGGACCATCCATCGGAAATAATATGATGTAATATCATCACAAAATATGAACAATCTTCATTCTCTTGTATTAAATAAGCACGAAGGAGAGGGCCTTCTTCTAAATCAAATGGTTTTTTTATTTCTCCCTTAATATATTTAAGCGGGTAATAATTATTTTCACTTTTATTAACCACTTTAATTGAAATGTTAAGATTACTAATTTTTTGAACAACGCTACCATCGACCATATGAAAGGACGTCCTTAGTGATTCATGGCGAGATACAACCCTATTCATGCTTTCTTGAAGATGATATAAATTCAGCTTGCCATTTAGTTTAAAAACTAAATGTATATGATAATTTGGGTCATCAGGGTTCATCTGATTGAGAAACCAAAGTCTTTTTTGTGCTGATGAAATAGAGTATTCTTTTTTCTTTTCTCTTAAATCATTTTGTATTACATTTTTTTTTTCTGGGCGATTCATAGTCGATATTTCACCTCACACCATTCCTTTGTTTTCATCTAATTAATTTAATTCCTCTTCAACAACTGATGCTAATCCTCTAATTGTTGGAAAATCGAATATTTTACGTAGAGGAATATTTATATTAAATACTTTACGAATCCTTATAATGATTTGGGTTGCTGTGAGTGAGTGTCCTCCTAGCTCAAAAAGATTGTCTTCTACTCTAATTTGTTCTACTTTCAATATTTCCTTCCAAATAGATAATATTTTTTGTTCAATATCACTATTAAATTCAAGTTCTACATCACTTAAAGGATTATCAATTGTTTTTTCTAGTAAAGCGTTTTTATTAATTTTTCCATTCGGAAAAATTGGTAATTTATCTAATATTACATAGGCATAAGGAATCATATGTTCAGGCAACCTTTGTTTTAGGTAATTTGGAAGATTACCTGTGTTAACTACCTTGTGTTGATTTGGAAGAAGGAAAGCAACTAACCTTTGATTTATCCCACTTTCTTCTTGAACTACGACAATCGCTTTTTTAATATCTTCAATTTCTTCTAAACAAGTTTCTACTTCTTCAGGTTCAAACCGATATCCACGAATTTTATATTGATTATCAATTCTTTGTATATAAACTATTCGACCATTAGAATCATAACGCACAAGATCACCAGTTCTATATAATCGGGAACCGGGAAGGTCAGAGAACTTGTCAGGAATAAAACGTTCTGCCGTTAAGTCTGATTTCCTAAGATACCCTTTCGAAATATTGGCTCCACCAATATATAATTCTCCTATAAATCCATGCGGAACAGGACGCAAAAATGGATCTAAGACATAAGCATGTGTATTTAATAAAGGTTTTCCTATAGGCAGAAAATCTAACGAGTCACCTTTTGAAAATTCATGCATACATACTCCAATAGTAGTTTCAGTAGGTCCGTAATGATTAAAAACTTTACATTTTGCTGATTTGAGTATCTCTTCTAGTAGACTTTTCCTAGGTTCCTCCCCTCCTAATATTAAAAATTTTCTTGGCAGTAATTCATCCACTCCGTCTAAACTCAAATTACTTAAGTGGGTAGGAGTAATTTTGTATATATCCACTCGATTGTTAGCGAAATAACTTCTTAATTCATAAGGATCATTCAGAATATCATCTGGTACGATTAGTAGTGTTCCTCCTCTACATAATGACAAGAAGAGTATTGTATTTCCTAGGTCGGTAGCAAAACTTGATAAATGTGCACATGTATCTCCTGGATTTATAGGGGTGTTTTGGTTTAATCCGGCAAGATAATTAGATAATTGAACATGTTCTACAAGCACCCCTTTTGGCACTCCTGTTGACCCAGAAGTATAAATGGTATAAATCAAATCATATGGTTCTATGTTATTGTCGATGTCTGGATAATTCTCTTTAGAGTCCAAGACCGTTGAAACTATAACTTGTTCAATTTCCGTAAGTTCTTGATAACAATCGGTCAATAATAAGTTTACTTCGCTATCATTTATAAAATATTTTAC
>NZ_JBHZDH010000077.1:0-17054 GCF_042755925.1 Lysinibacillus sp. NPDC059133
CCAAAATTTTGTTTCGTTCACCAACTCAAGGTTAGCTACTAAAAACTTTATTGATTACGTTTTGCTTGTTCAGTTTTCAAGGTTCATTTCGTCGCTGTTTTTTCAGCAGCAACTCTTATATAATATCATGTCGTAAACTCGATGTCAACAACTAATTTATTTAATGTAGTTGTTGTTTTTCAGTAGTTATCTTAACGACTTGTATAATACTACACCCTTAATCCAAAAAGGTCAACACCTTTTCGAATAAAAATTTATGCTTTTTCATTTCGTTGAAAAGCTTCCTATATAATAATTGAGTTCATTTCAGTTTAATATCTTTCGTGTCCAGGGTTCTAAAACAATAAAAAACGGACACCTCCCCTAATTCGCTGGCGTTCTTAGACTGAGTTCCTATATTTCAGCAGGTGCTTGAATATCCGCTGGAAGAAGTTAAATTTAAATATAAATTAAACAAAAAGACTCTTTCCTTTTTATATAATTCCATTAATACTATTAGATGACCACTATGCGGAAAGGAATTATGTAAAAATGTCCCATGTCAATAAAGATCTTGCTCGTACCTTAGAACAACAGCATAAGCGAAGTGTAAGAGGTTTGTTTTTAAAAATTCAAGACTTAAATAATAATTGTACATTATTAAGAAAACGACTTGAACCACATATTGACTTAGCCGTTTATAAGAATGCTATTGATTATGTAAATCAATTCGTTTCGCACACTACCATCCTCAACTTAAAATTCATTACAAACACACAAAATTTAGAAGTCGCTGTCTTACATACACTTTTATTAGCGCATATAGTAGAAAATGAAGATTCTTATACTTTTGAATATGAACATAAATTACTCCAAGGGTACATTCATGAAATATTTGCGTTAAACGATCATGCCAAAGCACTTTATACGAACCACCAGGAAAAGATGCTTCATTATATGGAATCTCAGCCAACATAAAAAAAGACGATCTTCGTAGCGCATTACTACTTGATCGTCTTTTTTCTTCATTCAGTAGAAGACTCCCACTTTTAAAGGTGGTGAGATAAATATGGATATGGTTCATTTTAAATGGTGCACAAACACCTACTAAATGAAGAAAAAGCCTCCGGCGGATGTCACGGATTTTGAAAGGAATGAATTGTGCAGGCACAATTCAAAATCCGGACGCAATTACGCCAAGGCGAAATTGATTTTATCTTTTTTCTTCTATTAATCCTTTAACAACCATTGATCGAACTGGTAAGAACTGTTCTCCTGTATCACCATAAGTAAGAATGACATCATCACCTTCTTGTAAATAAATTGCAAGTGGTTCTGTTTCTGAGCTTACCAAATAGTTTTCCCCGTTATTAAGTAAAAATGATACAACTGTATATTCGCCAAGACGTTCCTTGTATACGCGAAGTACCTTTCCACTTACATTTTTCTCTTCTGCATGTGAGCTTCCTTCTACTGTCGTTCCACCACGACTTAAGGCTGTTTTATATAATTTCAAAGCCTCTTTAGGGGTTGTCGCATAAACGGAAATTTCAGGATTTGCCGCAGATACGATGAAATAATTTTGTAAGAAACCATTTGAGTCAAGCACCGCGGTTAGCCAGCTAGCCTCACCGTAAAAGTTATACAACACCGGCATTTCGCCAGACCATTTCTTTTCAATAAATTTCTTCTCAATAATTTGCAAATTACCTTGTGAATCCATATAAGAAGCGTCTAAATTTCCAGTGTAATAAGTCGCTTGACCTGTTCGGGCATTTGTTAAGGAATAGCCAAGCATTGAATCGACACCCTCTTTAGGGCTCGTAAAGTCTGTGAAATAATACATATCGCCCTTTTCGTCAAAGATCGGGCTAACATTTGCCTCTGTTCCCTCATCTGAAGGAAGTTTTACATCTTTTTTCCCAAACTGACTGTTCCAAAATCCGTGTACGTAGTTACCAAAATAACTATTTTGTAAGCTTACTGTCTCTGGAGAAACCGCTCCATCAATAAATTCTGGGACATCCTCTAGCTTGATCACTTCTGATTTTCCTGAAAGCGCATCTACAAGCACGATCCCTTTTACATCGAAGCCATTACGCGCTGAAATAAATTCACCATATGAACGGATGTAGTATGGCTTACCTTCATCATCTATTTCAAGCTGAACATCTCCACAAAAAACAAGGAATGGATGTTGTAAACGAATATGACGCTCTAAATTTGAATTTAAATAAGCAGACGGAACATACTTCATTTCCTGCTCAACAAATTTAGGATTATCCGCTGAATCTGTTGCACTCATTATAAAGTAACCAGGAGTCGTCCCGCCATTGAACCATTTAAAGAAACCAGAGAACTCAACCGGTGCTATATAAACATACTCACCATTCACTTTTTGAATTTGTAAGCGTCCAAGCTCGTAATAACTCGTATTCGGTACTTGCCCGAACGCTTTTTTCATCTTATTACGCGCAAATTTAGGAGGAACACTTGCGGGTGTTTGTGTTTCATCGAATGGTTTTATTTCAACCTTTTCCTTCATTTCAGCTGATTTATATTTTTCGTTTGCATTCCATAAAGGAGCTGATAATACAAACACCGCAACACCTAAACTAGCTAAAAATAAAACACCCTTTATTTTTCTTTCAATACCACTTGCAAGAAGCGCACCACCTAATGTTAATAGAATAATAGCGGGCCAAAAAGCAAGCCAGTTTACATCCATTTTCGTCACATATACTGTTATACCAGTAGCTAAAGATCCTAGTACAAATACACCGATAAAGAAGAATCCAATTACCTTTCTAGATCCGTCTTCTCGCTTTTTCGTTATAAGCGGTGTTAATAAAACACTCGCAATTAGTCCAATGACTGCTGAAGCTATTAATAGCTTGGTCATTTCGTTCACCCTCTCTTACCTACTGTCCTCTTATTTACGGCTACATACTAAAAAAGTTTCATTCATACGATGAGTATAGAAACCCCTTTGTGCATTTCTTTCACAAAAGAATAAAGGAAATTTCAACATAGATAAAGAATTTCAAAGAAAAGGAGATGAGAAATTTGTCTAAAAAAATTTTAGTAACATTTATTATTTTATTTGGTCTATATTATATTTTTTTCCTGCCCCATATTCCAGAAAACTTGATACTTATCTTTAAAGTTATTCCAATGCTTCTGATCATTATTTTAGCCGCTACACAAAAAAATTTAGGCATTAAAAAGTATCAACTACTGATCGTCATCGGACTTGTGTTTTGTATGGTCGGTGATTATACACTACAGTGGTTTCTAGTTGGACTAACAAGCTTCTTAATCGGGCATATTTTTTATATCCTCGCCTTTTTTTCTACTAATGAACGACAAGTACCGACTTGGGCGAAGATTGTCTTACTCGTTTACGGGGCAAGTATGGCTGCGTGGATTGCAGGTACCGTGTTTTCATCAGGGGAAGTCGTGCTTGGTATCGCGGTCATTGCCTATATTTCGGTCATACTAACGATGGGTTGGACGGCGATTCGAACAGGTTCTATATTTGCAACGATTGGAGCTCTGCTATTTATCTCATCAGATTCCTATTTATCTATTAACAAGTTTGTTATGCCCTTACCATTTTCACACGAGGTTATTATGTTGACCTATTACGGTGCCCAAATACTAATTGCCTTAAGCATTTCTCAATATTCCGAAATCCGAAGTAAAGTGTTACAATAATATCAATTATGCCTCGGCATAATTGCGTCCAGAATCGGCTTTGTGCTTGCACAAAGAACTTCTTTTCCGATTCCGTGACATCCGCCGGAGGCTTTAACTTCTTTCAGCGGGTGTTTGGACACCCGCTGAAAGAAGTTAAACATATACATTAGGAGGCCATACTTATGAAAGAACAAGTAATCGAGCGTTTAATTCGTTATGCAAAAATTGATACACAATCTGATTTCACAAGCGAAACAACTCCTTCAACACAAAAGCAATTTGACTTATTGCATGTACTAAAAGATGAACTAGCTGCAATAGGCTTAACTGATATTACATTAGATGAAAATGGTTATTTATTTGCGACACTCGAAGCAAATACAGATAAAAAAGTGCCTACTATTGGTTTTTTAGCACATGTGGACACGACAACAGATTTCACTGGCACAAACGTTAATCCACAGCGCATTGACAACTATGATGGCGGAGTTATCCAGCTCAATGAAAATCTAGCGATGTCGCCAACGGATTTTCCTGAGCTTAAAAATTATGTAGGTCAAACGTTAATTACAACGGATGGTACGACATTATTAGGTGCTGACGATAAAGCTGGTATCGCAGAAATTATGACGGCTATGGAATACCTAGTAAACACTCCTTCTATTAAACATGGTAAATTGCGTGTAGCGTTTACACCCGACGAAGAAATTGGTCGCGGTCCTCATAAATTTGATGTGGCTGCATTTGGAGCCGACTATGCTTATACGATGGATGGCGGACCACTTGGCGAGCTACAATACGAAAGCTTTAATGCAGCAGGTGTAAAGGTTGTGACTAAAGGTACGAGTGTACACCCTGGTTCTGCAAAAAATAAAATGGTCAATGCCATCACAATGGCGATCGCTTTCCAAAATGAAATGCCTACCAATGAAGTACCAGAAAAAACGGAAGGCTATGAGGGCTTTATTCACTTAATGGGCTTTAACGGTGCGATTGAACATACTGAGCTTTCTTATATCGTCCGTGACCATGACCGTCAAAAGTTCGAGGCGAAAAAGCAATTAATTCTTGATGCTGCAGCAAAAATTAAAGCCCAATATGGCGAGGATGCTTTAAGCATTACTATGGAAGATCAATACTATAATATGGGCGAAAAAATTGAGCCTGTTAAAGAAATCGTTGACATTGCACGCATAGCAATGGAAAAGTTAGATATTACTCCAATTACATTACCAATCCGTGGCGGTACTGATGGTTCACAGCTTTCTTACATGGGCTTACCGACACCAAACATTTTTGCAGGTGGCGAAAATATGCACGGTAAATTCGAATATGTATCTGCAGAAACAATGGAGAAAGCTACACAAGTGATTGTTGAGATTGTTGAGCTATTTGAACAACAAGGAAAATAATTAAGAAGAAGGGTTTACCCCTTCTTCTTAATTTTTCCGAAAGTGATGACTGAATTTTCAAATTAAACAAAGGATTTTGAGGTGATTTTAATGAAAGAAATTGCATTGGGCATTTTAGCCTCACTTTTTTTTGCTGTTACATTTATATTGAATCATGCAATGGAAATGCAAGGTGGTAGCTGGCTATGGAGTGCATCGCTGCGCTATTTCTTCATGCTACCGTTTTTACTTGCGATCGTCTTTTATCGAAGAGGCTTTTCCAAACTATCAGGTGAGATGAAAGCACAGCCTGTAGCTTGGCTGCTTTGGAGCTTTATTGGGTTCGTATTGTTCTATGCCCCACTGACATTTGCAGCAGCATTCGGTCCAGGTTGGCTCGTTTCCGGAACATGGCAATTGACAATTGTCGCTGGTGTATTACTAGCTCCCCTATTTGTTTCAGTAGTAGCTGGGAAAACAGTACGTCAAAAAATACCGCTTATTTCATTACTCATTTCATGTGTCATTTTAGTCGGCATTTTACTTATCCAAGTACCACAGGCACAATCCGTTCCACTTAAAAGTTTAATGCTTGGCATTTTACCTGTTGTCATTGCTGCTTTTGCGTACCCTCTTGGTAATCGCAAAATGATGGAAATCTGTGGCGGACGTATCGATACATATCAACGAGTTCTCGGGATGACCATCGCCTCGATGCCCGCATGGATTATTCTAGCCATTTATGCAATGGCAACGGTCGGGCTCCCTTCAAGCAGCCAAGTGATGCAATCGTTGCTTGTAGGTATAAGCTCTGGTGTCATCGCCACAACATTATTTTTCATTGCAACCGACCGTGTTCGCGATCATCAAGGCAAGCTTGCAGCAGTTGAAGCAACACAATCGACTGAAATACTCTTTGTCATTATTGGTGAAGTATTGTTGCTCGGTATCGCATTCCCAAATCCAATTGCTCTCGCAGGTCTAGGTGTCATCATTGTTGGCATGCTATTACATAGCTACTATACGATGATACTAGGAAAAAAAAGCGCTGTTCCTAGCAGTAGTTCTACTCAGTAATATGAAAGACAAAAAATATAAAAATGTACATTACTATTTTAGTAGTGTACATTTTTCATTCTAGAGAACACTAAAATTTATAAATCATTGTTTTAGATGTCCCTACTACTTCATAATCTTTAAAGCCTAGTTTTTGATACATATTAATAGCCGTGTCATTTTCGAGGTCTACACTAAGTGAAATGGTATTGTATCCTTCATCCTTTGCTTGTTGGATTATTTTATGCATTAGTAAAGTTCCCACTCCTCTTCCTCTTACTTCTTTTGAAACAGCCATTCCTATTTCAGGCGTGTTGCCATCAATATAACCATAACTTTTTTTATTGTCGTCAAACAATCTGTACCAGACTGCACCAACAGTTTGATCTTCTGTGTTAAAAGCAATCAACACTCTATCTCCCTTTCTCCCCCAACCTTCGTGATATTTTCTTATGTCAGGCGAGTTTAGTAAAACTTCTTTTGATGGTTTATTCTCAGGAATATGAATAGACTCATATAACATATCTAGAAAGAACTCAAACTCGTTTTCGAAATTTCTAATATAAAACATGAAATAATCACCCCTTCTTATTAAGGTATATTATATATTAAATTGTAATTTTTAGGGTAATCAGCATAACGTGGCGATGAGTTCATTTTTATAGGAATACTTTGAAGATTTATCGGAACAATTTTAGCTTTTATCGGAATATTATCTCGTTTTATCGGAACAATTGCAGTTTCAATCAAAAAAAGACGACTCAGTCACAATGGAGTGAGTCGTCTAGAGATTTTACGTTCCCAAAAAATGAGGGGGGTTTTAGGAGCGTTATCATGAACTAGCAAACTTCTGGAGAAAAGTAGCTAAAGTTCACCCTCTCTACACTGTATTGTAGACGAGGAATAATCTTTATACGATAATGATAATCATTATCAATTATAAAGTCAACATTAATCTGAAAATTTCTTAAAGTTTTTTCAATTTCTTTCTGCTAAAAGAAATTAATGTCACAATGCCTTCTTCAGCGAGCGACGATATTGCCATTGCTTTAGTTGAAAATGTAGGAAGCAACCTATACAAAAGCCTGCAATTGCTACCGATGAAGCTGCAGCAACCATTCCCGTAAAGATATAGCCAACCACCTGCCATTTAAGCCAGTAACTTAATATCCCACCTGCTAAACATAAGCTAGCAATACTGGAATTAAATTTTTGCTGCTGCGCATCCTCTGGTATATATGTAGATGGCGCCTTTTTTAAAAACAGCTTCCCTACTCGAATAATAGGGTTAAAATCGCATAAAAGACCAAGTAAATTTGCTATTAAAGGAATTGCTAAAATCCAAAAGACACCTGTTATCCACGTTAGAATGACACTCAAAAAAATCGTCCATTGATTAAGTCGAACGAGAGGCCTTGGAATTGCATGAGGCTGTGACATTTTAAAACCTACCTTTCGGATATGTTTAATGTATTTTACTATACTGCATTCCATTTGTGAAGTAAAAATGATTAATTTATAATAAACGTAACAGATGATTGAAAGAAAAGGTGATGACAATGCCAGCATTAACGATGGATCAAGTTCGTCAATTGAATTCCTATAGCATTTATACGACAGAACCAAAGCGGACATTATTTACATTAGCTGATATACATAAAGACTTTTACCATCCTGATTTTTTAAACTTGATGATGGGTATTACAGACGCAGCAACAGAAACAGCCGCTATTTCTCATTTTGCACGCCGCTACGGTATGTTTTTCGCTATGCAACTTTACATGCTTGCTGCTTATGACGAGGTGTGGAACGGTAAACCGATCGAGCTTCGCTTTGACGCAGCAAAAGAATTCGACAGTTTTACAGTCGCCATGTTTGTTAACCCAAACGATTGGCGTTATGTCGAGGAGGAAGAACGTCAAGCCGTTATTGAAAAGATTCTATATGATGGGCATGTTATCGTTCAACAGCTTCGTAAAGTAACATCTATTTCCCCTCTTACTATTTGGGAGAATTTCTTTGGATATTTACTTTGGCACTATCACATATTGCTTTCTAATCCTGGGCTAGCCGATCAAGCAATGGAGGATATTGAAGCTTTAGAGGACCCTAAAACATGGGCTCGTTTCTCCAACAAATCTTGGTGGGCACAATATACAGGAGGTCAAAGCCCCACTAATTTAGTGAACGTTCCTGTACGAAAATCATGTTGTTTTTCTAAAGACATACCTGGTTTAATGGCTTGTGGCTTTTGCCCAATTAAATAAAAAAGATGCAAGTCATTCTACAGAGTAATCCAGTTAAGAATATATAGAAACTTAATGAAAAAGAATCCAATTTGATTAATCTTTTATTCAAATTGGATTCTTTTTATATATTACAAATTATGGGCTGGGGATGAATTTTGATGAAGCATTCTAATATGAAGATGTGCGGCAATTTCCATTTTTACTATTATCCTAAAAAATTTAAAACCTTTTCCAATTTGAGTCGTCTCTTTAGTGCGCGATATCTTACGGAGGATAAAAATGATAAATCAAAATCCATTTGAGGTGATTGAAGAGATTTATGAGGAGCATTACACATATTTGCGGAACTTTTTAATTGGATTAACTAAAAGTTATGACGTAGCCGATGACATCATTCAAGAGTTATTTGCAAAAATCTTAACAGATCCATCAAAAGTGCAACAAGTTACTTATATGAAAAGCTGGTTAGTGAAGGCAGCTAAAAATACACTCCTCGATCATTACAAAAAAAGAAAACCAGCGCTGTTTCATGATGAAAGTGTCATTGAAAGCTTATTAATTGATAATCAAACACCTGAATCAAAGGCAATCATAAATTCCCAAATTATAACTACCTTAGGTTATTTATCGACGCATGATAAGGCCATTTTTTTAGCTAAGTTTCATTATGGTTATGATTATCAAGAAATAAGTACACTTTTGGATATACCTATCCCTACATTAAAGTCCAAGATATTTAGGATGAGAAAGCAGATGGCTAGAAAGAGGTGAAAAGATGGAGGATTCCCAAAAGATTCATATTCTTTCGCGGGAGTTAATCTCTGTATTTGATGAGCTAGAACAGGCAACAAAAGATATAGTTTTGGAACATATTCAAGACTGTAGTGAGTGTAGGCAATTATTTAATGAATTAGCTGAAGGAATTTATCCGATGTTAGAGCAGAGTGAAGAAGTAGAAATAAAGCCATTAAAGAAATTAGTTCAGTTTAATCATGGCCTTAAATGGTTGTTTATTTCCATTAGAGCCTTCATTTTATTTTATATCATTTATTCTTCTTTTTACTTTTACAACTGGGAACTGTCTGCTGATGCAGCCATTGAATATATCAAAAGTGTCACTTTCATGTTCTATTTCCCAGCAGCTATTTTTTTATCAGTATTCACGATGACGTTTTTTACCAAAAGGTGGATTATACTCTCAATTCTCTTTGATTTGGGGATCATATTTTTTCTAGACACATTTATGTCGATTTTCAATTAATACATTAATATATTGGGGTGAACAAATTGGGAACGATAAGTTTAGTTGGTTTCATTATAGGGGCATGTATTTTCCTTTTTACTTTAATAGCTATGAAAAAAACAGGAAAGTTCTACTTGGCTCCGATTGTGACATTTTTAATTGCTGTGTTTACCGTCCTATACGGATTGTTCAAAGTGAGAGGCTTTGAAGGGATGGGTTTTGGCATTATTGGAGCAGGTATTTTGATAGCTGCCATAGTTGGGACGTCGTTACTTCCTTTTACGCAAGGCCTAAAAAAATCTGAATTTAACAAAGTGGATAAATCAATCTTATTTATAGTCCCAGTCCTTATTTTTGCTATTATTGGTTGGACGATCACTTTAGATAAAGGTTATTGGATCAATGAAGAAGGCGTTATAGTGGCTGGTAAAGATACATCCTCCTACTACGAGGTATCTACGATTTCTGAAGGAATGAAACAAATTCATATTCAATTAGGCGAGAAATATGAAGGAAAGCATCTGGAAGTAAAAGATGTAAAGACCATAGGGAACACTGAAATCACAGTTAAGGTCGTCGATAAAGGGAAAGAAACGGGACTCCCCTTTATAAAGATAGGTCTAGAAAAAATTGTTGAGCCGTTAGTGGTCCAAACAACTGATGGAGAGATTATCAGTTCTAAATTTAATAACTAAAAAGACTCCTGCGGGATGAGCTTGCGCGAAAAGCCCCAGCTCGAAGTGAAAATCAACCTTTGATTATTGATACAACTTAGTTTATATTTATTTTGTCGATAAGCTAAGCCCTACCTCTCACAATAAGTAAAAGGTAAGGCTTTTTTCTGTTATTTATTTTTCATAAACGACGAACCAATCATCTTGATCCTCATACATAGAAGTACCTATGTAGCCCTGCTTCAAAAGTTGTTGCTGGCCAAATGTATCCCCCATCGATATCGACTTCTTCTCTTTAAAGATTGGTAGCTCTTGTCGTAAGTCCTTATAGAAAATATATCGTAGCTTATCTACATACTTTATCTTTAATCCCTTTACGAGTAATCCTTGGGAAAATTTATCTTTTAAACTAGGGATATTATATGGCTTTACCGTTGAGCATACATAATCATATTTTGCTAAATCGATATGTCCCATGACAACTTGAGCTAATGTTTTTTGTAATCCGTAACCACGATATGTTGGTGAGACATTCGATATTTCTTGATATAAAACTTTATGAAATTCATCCTCGCCAATCCCGCAATCATAGCCAAGGTGTTCGTCATCGACAGGTGGGTTCAATAGTGCGCGAAAGGCCATTAACTCATCCCCTACGAAAGCACCGATCATCATGCCATTGCCGCTTAAAATATAGTCAAATTCCTCCGTGCTTAATGGCTGTAATATACTTTGGTCTGCTAATGATTCATAAACCTCAAGCTGTAATTTTTCAATTTCTTGCAACTGTTGAAGATTTAATGTTGTAACAAAAAACGGCGTTTCCCCAAGCATACCTTCATAAATTTTTTCCATTTCGCCGCCTCCTTAGTCTGTTACAATTGTTGAGAACTTACACAATTCTTTCAGGATCTCTTCATCTACATCGATACCTAATCCTGGTTTTTCATTTAAACAGATAAATGGAACATCATAGTATAAGTTTCCGACATCCTTAGAGAACTTTAATGGACCTGTTAATTCTACACTTGTCATTATTTTTTTAGAGAATGCTACATGGAAGCCAGCTGCTGAACCAACGGATGATTCTACCATGGAACCGATTTGGCATTCAATGCCTGCCATTTCAGCCATAACTGCTAGTTTCATAGCAGGATAAATTCCACCGCATTTCATTAATTTAATATTAACTTTATCTGCAGCACGCTTCGCAATAATTTCACGCATTTCACGTACACCGCGAAGTCCTTCATCAATCATTAATGGTACATCTGTTTTTGACTTCACTTCTACCATTCCATCAATATCTTCACTGTCTACTGGCTGCTCTAACCAATCGATATTTAGATCCTTTAATGCACGTAAACCTTGTAATGTAGTTGATGCATTGCCCCATCCTTGGTTTACATCTACACGAATGGCGATGTCTTCACCAACACGTTCACGCACCGCTTTGATACGAGCAACATCACGACCTACCTCTGTTCCTACCTTCATTTTAAATGATTGATAGCCCATTTCCACACGATTAGCCGCCTCTTCTGCCATCGCCTCAGGTGTTCCAATGCTCAATACATGTGTAATCGGGAATTTCTCATGATAACGTCCACCTAGTAGTTGATACACTGGAACCTGTAACGCTTTCCCTGCAATATCAAAACAAGCAATGTCAATCGCTGCCTTCGCTGCTGGGACATCCTTCACTACTTTGTTCATTTTATCGTGAAGCTTTTCAAAGGCCATTGGATTTTCTCCAATGATTGCAGGAGCAAGTTGGTTTTTTAATAGCGCGTACGTGCTCTCCCACGTCTCCCCTGTTACGTGCTCATCTGGTACTGCTTCACCGTAGCCTACAATACCTGTGTCTGTCGTCACCTTCAAAATAATAGAAGGCATCGTATCATATGTAGCATAACTGATGATAAATGGATCAATAAGTGGTAAATGGATTGCAAAAATTTCTACTTGTTGGATTTTCATTTTTATCAGTCTCCTGTATAATATAGTTGTCGCTAATACGTCGCAAATTATTGAAAAAATATAGAATAGAAAAGGAACGTTGCCTATGTCTACTAAAATAGCGGTTATCTGCTCTAAAGCATTTATGAAGCGTATAAACAGTATCGCACAAAACATAGAGAATATTCAAATAGATTTTTATCTTTACAATCAACCTACAGAGGCACCCGTTTTGTTAAAGGAAATGAAGCCATGTGATGCACTTTTATTCGGAGGAACGCTACCCTATTTACATGCCCAATCTGCACTGTCAGAACTGCCCATACCTTGGAATTATATAAAACAAGATGAGACGGCAATTTCTACCACTTTATTATCGCTTGTAGCTAATCATGCAGTACCTTTAAATAGAATTTCCATTGATGTTATGAATCCTGCTATTGTCGAAAATGTTCTAACAGAAATAGAGTATTGTGGTCCAAAACCATATATTCAGCCTATTTCTATCACTAAACCTACTCAATCTATATTGCAGCATCATATCGCTTTATGGGAAGCTAACAGCATTGACTTTGTCATAACAAGTATTCATAGTGTGTTTGATGATTTACAGGCTCTTCAAATACCTGCAATGCGCATGTTAGATGCAACTAACTCCATTATTCAATACTTAGAGGAGACGAAATCCCAATCACTTCTTACAAAGTCCGAATCTGCGAAAGCCGTCGTCGGACTATTGGAAGCTCCTGAAAATAAACCTATAGACGATAACATGTTAACGCAAATTACTGTAGCTACACATTCAACTTATAAAGAAATTTCACCTTATTCTTTTGAGCTCTATACGACAGCCGGGCATTTGCAAATGGCACTCGAAAAAGAGAACTTACAGAACTTATTACAACAAACCGATCAGTCATTTAAGCTAGCATTTGGGTATGGTCATTCTATCGTTGAGGCTAACCAAAATGCTAAGAATGCATTAACATTTGCTAAACCTTGTGAAATTTATATACTTGATGAACATAAAAACTTGCTAGGTCCATTCCCTAAATCAGAAGTAAGACTAGCTTTAAAAACAGATGATCCCTACGTTTTACAAATGGCAAAGCAGACAAGCTTAAGTCCATTAAATATTTCCAAGATCATTCATTTTAGCCGAGAGCGACAATCAGCTCAATTTACATCTCATAATCTTTCAGAATACTTACAAGTTACACGCCGCACAACAGAGCGCATTATTAAAAAATTAGTGGATAACGGCTATGCGAAAGTAGTTGGTGAAGAAATGACACACCAACAAGGTCGCCCACGTACAATATATGAATTGAACTTTGCTGTCTACTAAGATCAATTATGCCTCGGCATAATTGCGTCCCAGATGCGGCTTCGTCCTTAGGCCAGCAGATGTTTTTTGTGCGAAAGCGCAGCGACAGCAACAACAACATAAGGGACTACACGATGTAGCTCATTTTGGCAATGCCACAGGACGTGGCGTTCTTAGACTGAGTTCCTTTATTTCAGCGGATGTTTGGACACCCGCTGAAATAAATTAATTGAAAAGCGCTCGGAGATGCTACTTCATCCACGAGAGCTTAATTATCAGAGAAGAGTAAACTTTTAACTCTTGGATTTAGTCAGCCATAACCATATTAGCATCATCTATCTCTTGCTCTTTTTTGCGCTGCTCTGCTGCTTCCATTTCTTCAGGTGTCAGCTTAACAATCGCAAATCCGATATATGCATAAAAAATTGAAATAATAGGTACTAGGAAGTTAATAATTGCATATGGCGCGTATTCCATGGCCCCTACACCTAATGTTGCTAAAATAAAGACCCCACAAGTATTCCATGGGAAGAATACAGAAGTAAGTGTGCCCCCATCTTCTAACGCGCGAGATAAGTTTTTCGAATGCAGGCCACGCTCTCGATACACATTCGCAAACATACGTGATGGAACAACAATTGAAATATACTGCTCAGAACATGTAGCGTTTGTTGTAATACATGCAGCAATCGTTGAAGCAACTAAGCTTCCTGTAGATTTAGCAAATTTCACAATGACATTCATAAGTGCTTTTAACATGCCGGAATATTCTAACACCCCACCGAATGTCATAGCCACAATTGTCATTGAAACCGTATTCATCATCGAATCTAAACCACCACGGTTAAATAGGTTGTCCACCATTTCATTGCCAGTTGAAATCACGAATCCTTCTTGTAAAGCATGTACAGCCATTGTAGGTGTGCCGCCTTGTACGAAGATTTGTAGTAAGAATCCTGAGATAATTCCGACAACTAAAGCTGGAATTGCAGGTACTTTTTTCGCTACCAGTACAATTACACCAACTGGTACAAGCAATAACCAAGGAGAAATAACGAAACTTTCCTCCATTACTTTTAATGTTGTTAAAATGCTTTCTGATTTCATTGAAATATCTGCGAAGCTTCTTCCCATAATGCCAAATACAACGATTGCAATGACTAAAGCTGGAATTGTTGTATAAAGCATGTGCTTAATATGATCAAATAAGTCGGTACCAGTTAAACCTGCTGCGAGATTAGTAGTATCTGATAATGGTGACATCTTATCACCAAAGTATGAACCCGAAATAACTGCTCCGGCAATCATTGCTGCTGGGATTCCCATACTTAAACCAATACCCATACCAGCAACACCTATTGTAGCCATCGTCGACCATGAGCTACCAATCGCCAGTGATACAATAGCACATAACAGCATGATTGTTACTAAAAACCAAGCTGGAGAAATTAATTTTAAACCAAAATAAATCATTGTCGCTACGACACCGCCGCCAATCCATGCGCCAATTGTCAAGCCTACTAAAATAATAATAACAATTGCTGGTAAAGCTAGACGTATCCCCTTATACATCATTTCCTCAATTTCCATCCATTTAAATCCATGTATTTTGGCAACTACTGCTGCTACAGTTGTTCCGATAATAAGTGGTACGTGAGGACTTTGCTCTAACACAACTACTGTAATTAACATAGCTATAATCATTATTACAAAAGGCAGAAGTGCCCAACCAGCATTAATATCTTTTTTCATGAATCCATCCCCTTTTTTGCACCAGTTGCCAATCTCGGTTGTCAAAGACGCAAATAATTTTTTACGTTTTTTAGCATAATATTCAAAAAATTAAAAGTCAACGCAAAAATTTTATGCTTCTCGAGCGATTTCGACTATTTTAGCGCAATAAAACGCTTTCAAATAGCTATTAAGGACAATCCGAAATATTCATACATTTCGATAAAAAATAAAATAAAAAAGAACTATATCAAAGAAATTTTGACATAGCTCTCTCGCGATCATTATTCGTATTCAGGTTTTTTCTCTAACACACAAGCAAGTACTTTCGCAGCATCCATTAATGCACTTCGTTCAAAAGTCATTTTTGGATGATGTAATCCAGGCGTTAAGTTCGCTCCAATACCAACCATCGTTGCTTTTAATTCAGGTTTTTTAACTGTGTAGAAATGAAAATCGTCACTTCCAGGTGTTGTTATTTCCCCAGCTAGATGCTCTTTTCCAAGAGTTTCAATAATTGCTTCTTTAGCCATACGTGCGGCAATTGAAGAAACCTCGGCACCAGGCGTGAAATCTATCCATTTCCAGTCCATATCAATCTCAAACTGCTGTTGGATTGATGTTAAACCAAACTCAATACGACTACGAAGTAATTCTAGTTGGTTATTTCGTTGCGCTCGAATATCCATCGAGAAGCTCGCAGTACCTGGAATAATATTCGTACTACCACCATCAGCAACAATCTTCGTTAGCTTTGCAGAATGAGGCTCAAAAGGTGATAAATGTATGCTATTGAGCATTTGTTGTACGGCCATAATCACATCGATTGCATTTTTCCCTTGATGAGGTCTAGCACCATGGGCATCAGTGCCTCGTATTGTTCCTTCTAAAAAATAGGCTGCCCCATGATGGATAGCAGGCGATACCTTGCCAAGTGGCAGCTCTTCAATTGGTCTTAAATGCACACCAAATAAATGCGATACGCCATCAACAGCTCCGCGCTCGAAGGCTGCACAAGCTCCATTTCCAAGTTCTTCAGCAGGCTGGAAAATAAAACGAACACGATGTTGCAATGGTCGATCTTTCAGCAGTAATAAAGCGCCAAGTACCATCGTGATATTTGCATCATGCCCACAAGAGTGGTTCGCTTGCCATTTCCCATCCACTTCCTGCCATAAAGCATCTATATCTGCACGTACAGCAACAATTTCATCACCTGTACCAATTTCAGCAATTAACCCCGGAACATCCCCTAACAAACGATAGGATACATTTAACTCATCTAAAATGGACGCAATCTTTTTAGTAGTTTCGAATTCCTTCCAGCTTACCTCTGGGTATTTATGAAAATGTTCAAACCATTGATAAATTGCTTCTTCTACTGTTACTGCATTTGACATAACTACACCTCTATACGCATTTTTGTTTCTCATTATACATGAAACTATTTCTTAAAAGTACATATGGATTTAGACCTATATATATGAAAAACAAGGATATTTTATTAATATGACACCATACAGTCGAAATAAATCAAGTATAAAAAATGAGGTTAATTACCAAAAGTTGTGTATGACATTTACTAAAATATATGCCATATATAAGTTGATTGGAGTGGAGACTGGGCGACTCCTTGGGGATCAGCAATAGAGGAACGAAGGCTAAAACCATCACGTCCTGTGATAACGCCTTCGTGACCAACATCGGTGCTGTTGCTGTCGCTTCGTTGCACTACGCTTTCGCACA
>NZ_JBHZDH010000078.1:0-16978 GCF_042755925.1 Lysinibacillus sp. NPDC059133
TCTTTAGCGCCGATGGTAGTTGGGGGCTTCCCCCTGTGAGAGTAGGACGTCGCTAGGCACCTGAAAAAGTCGAGGATTTATTCCTCGGCTTTTTTTTCTGTGAAAATAAATAATTCCTTGACCTATGGAAAACAAAGTTATATTGTTACTTTCCACTCAATGAGAGGTAGTGAAGGATAAGGTTCCTCTTTTGTACACGAAAAAGGAACTGAAAAGTGACGGCCATACATATATCGTATATTCGATACATCTCTTTTTTTATGTTCTGACATGCGTTTGAACTATAGGTAAAAGGATAAGTCTTTTCTTCAAGAGGAAATATCAAGTGAACGTCACTCGATCCAATCTCAAAATAAAGTTGGAAATAATTACTCTTAATAATGCAGATATGCAGTTTATCAAAATATGTTCAAAAGTAAGCAAAGATTGATTTGCATCTTTTCCCCTATGGTTGTACCTTTAATAAGCATAATATGTCATATAAAAGGATGACCTTTTATATTTTTAAAAATGGAATAATTCCACATAAAAAGTTGAAAAATAGTCCTTGATATTCGACTGTTGCAAGTAAGGCAGAGGCGGTACCACCACTAACTCTAGAATCCTGTCAAACACAAGATCCAAATAGTGCTAATAATTTTCAACAATACTCATTGGAAATCAATTAAATCAAGTGCGAATTTTAAAAAATCAGTAGTTTCGAATTCACTATTATCAGTTTTTGTTAAAAAAGCAACAAAAGTTGATTTTTATTCTTTTGCAAAATGCGATAGACACTTCAAAATCCTACGGCTACTTAATTAAATCGTTTCGAAGTGGATGCGGAAGTGACGGAAAAAGGAAGAATAGAAGTACTCTATCAAGCTAAAAAACAAGATGTGCAAATGGCGCCAAATTCAAGTTTTGATTACCCTATTCCGTTAGATGGTGAAAAGTTCAAAACTGGAGAATATACGTTACATATAAAGGCTAAGTCTAGCTAAGAATCGTGGGAATTCAAAAAGGATTTTGCCATCAAAAGAGAAGAAGCGAAGCAATTCAATGCAAAGGATGTATCAATTGAAGGTCGGAATTATTATGGTAGGGTTACTAATTATGCTAGTAATAGGGCTACTAATGTATATATTTTATAGCAAGAAGAAACAGGGAAAGCAGCAAGGAATGAATGATTAATTGATAAAAAACATGTGTTTGAACTTGGGATTGACAATTGTTTTCTTATCAATTACTTCTAGCAATCTAACTAATGTTGAATATGATTCAAATAGGGGGAAGGTATGAATGAAAATGAAGAAAAGTGTAGTCTGGATGTTGACCTTTATCTTAATCTTTTCAACGCTGACTATATCTGAAGCGGAGACAACTGATGGCCAACAAAATGCAGCGACAGAAGTTGAGGGACAGACCGAGTCAGAAAATGCAGAAGAGTCAGCAGCTGAAAATGATGCACAGACCGAGTCAGAAAGTAAAGAAGAGCCACCAGCTGCAGGTGAGGAGCAGACTGAGTCAGAAAGTAAAGAAGAGTCAACAACAGAAAATGAGGCAAACACCGAGTCGAACGGTGAAAAAGAGCCACCAGCTACAGGGGGGGAACAAGCCGAATCGGACAAGGAAGAAAAGCCAGCAGCTGAATGTGAAGAAGAGCAAGCAACGGACTGTGAAGAACAAGCCGAATCGGGAAATGAAGAAAAGCCAGTAGCTGAATGTGAAGAAGAGCAAGCAATTGACTGTAAGGAACCAGAAGAATCGGACATTGAAGAAAACCTGGTAGTTGAATTAGACAATGATGGTGAATATACAGATGATGGTTACCGTATAACGGGAACATGGATTAGTAAAGACAGTCAACGTGTCATTCTTTACTATAAGATTGATGATAATGATGAGAAGAGAATCCCGGAATCTGAAAATACAGATTCTGAAAATGCAGACTTTGATGGAGCTGTTCCGTGGGCGTACACGATTCAAAATGATGAAGTAAAAAAGGGCTTGGATTACGATATTACTATATATGCAGAAAACGAGTCTGGTACGAAGTCCAATGAAGAAACGATAAAAATCCGCCCAGCCTTAACCATTACAGAACAAGTATTTAATGAAGATGGTAATGAGGCAGAGGAAGTCACACTAGAAGAAACAGTCAGCTATAAAATTGCAGTAGAGACCGATTATATTGAAGAAGATACCGGTACATATGGTGAAGTCAACATTACTCAACAATATTCTACACGTTTAGAACAACCAACAGATCTTAAAGTAATAGATGAAGATGGAAATGAAGTTGGTACAGCCATATATAATGACTCCACAAATGTAATTGAAGCAACCCCAAATGCTAACCTGCCACGTTTTACGAAGGTATTCATTACGTATAACGCTATAGTCAAAAAAGATATGGCAGAAAAAGAAGAAAAAGAAGAAAAAGAAGAAAAAGAAGAAAAAGAAGAAGATTATATTATAAGTCAGGCGACAGTATCTGGGGAATATAGTACCGGTAATGAAGTCAATAAGACATCAGATAAAACGAAAATTTTAATTACTTCTCTAAATAAGCGAAAAAAAATAAGTGAAGTTGGTAAAATCGGCGAGATTGATTTTTCACTGTTAGATGTAGATGATCCTGTAGATGGATTTGAACGAATGAAATATAACAGTATGCTTGAAATCCCAGTAAAAGAGTCAATTGGAAGAAGATATTTCATGCTTTTCGGAGACTACAACAATCTGCGGAATAGAAATAATTTAAAAGGTAACGGGGGCTTATATGGCTACAGAGATGACTCGGAGGGGCCGCTACCTCGCGATGACAAAACACTTGAAGCCTTAATGGATGACAATAATAAAGATGATGATTATATACAGGTGCAAAATTTTGCAGTTATGACACTGATGCCTCACGATCAAGATTGGGGTGCCTTCACATATCATGCTAAAGATGGAAGACCTTCTGGTAGTTATCATCAGGTAGGTAATGGATTAGTCATTGCCCAAGGAAATGATCCAAATGGTCCTGCAGGCTTTCAATCTTTTCTAATGCCAATTTTAAAACTATATCAAAATAAAGCTACACATGAATTGGTGGCTTATGCAGCTGTCATTAATGGAGACTATTTAGATGGATATGTAAAGGTTAAAATGCGTCCAGTAAATTCAAAAGGGCGTGTTAATGTAAGTATGAAATATTTAAAATTAAACGATGAATATCAATATACCAATTTTGCTTATAATGTTTATATGGATATTGCTGGTCTCAAATATTCCACTTGGATAAAGCCGTTGATAAATTCGTTAGGAAATAATAGAGGGTTCTATTTTGGTATTAATAAGGATGAGATGGCCGAACATCGCAACTCCAAAGATCCTTATTATGTTTATTTCTTCCGTAATGGCTATGCGAATCAACCAGCTGCCTTGAAAGTAAATAATTCCCCATCAGAGTACCCGTACAGTGAAAAATTTTATCCTACATTGAGTTCACTGGGTACCGGGGATCCTGGTCAGGGTAAGACATATCCATATTCTCAAGATCCAGGCTGGTCATTAAGGTGGGCACCTGAACCTCAAAAGTATGGCGGGGTTAGAGAAGCGAATCTCGAGTTTATGGTAACTGACAAAAATAATCTGCAAGAAGTTAAATTATATGATGGTGAATATACAGATGATGGTTATCGTATAACAGGGATATGGAACGATGATAAAGGTCAAAATGTCACTCTTTACTATACCATTGATGGCAGTGGGCCTAAGAAAATCGCAGGGTATAGCAATACAAAACCTGGTGAAAATGTTCAGTGGCAGTATACGATTCCAAATGATAAAGTGAAAAAAGGTTTAGATCACGATATTACTGTATATATAGAAAACGAATCTGGTATGAAGTCAAATGAAGAAACGATAAAAATTCGCCCTGTATTAACCGTTACAGAACAAGTATTTGATGAAGGTGGTAAAGAAGTAGAGGTAGTCGCACCAGGAGAAACGTTAAGTTATAGTATTTTAGTAAAATCCGGCTATATTTCGGATGATAAAGGCAAATATGATCAAGTTAAAATTACCCAAAAGTATGATACACGTCATTTAAAATCACCAGCAGATTCAGACATAAAAGTAATTGATGGAAAAGGTAATAAAGTGGGTGAAGCAACCTATAATAAAACCTCAAATGTGATTGAAGCAAGTCTGAATACTAAGAGCTTGCTGCGTTCTACGAAAATATACGTTACGTATAATGCTACAGTGAAAGAAGATGCTGTAAAGGGAGAAACGATTGTAGGTCAGGCGACAGTATCCGGGAAATATAGTACTAAAGATGAATTCAAAGGGACATCAAATGAAGTAAGAACTGTAATTGCTGCCGTGTTGAAGTTCAATTCTGCACCTAAAGTTATCGATTTTGGAGAAAAGCTAGTAATTTCATCACGAACTAAAAAGTATTATCCAACCCTCGATATACCTTTAGCTGTAAAAGATACTCGTAATCTACCTAGGGAAACGCCAGGCTTTTGGGAGGTGACGGCTAAGCTTAGTGAGCCGTTAATTGGAAAGACAGGTGCTGAAATAGATTATTTAAGTTATCGTAAAGGTGACGATGTTTCAATTTTTACTAAAGATTTCTCAGCAAAGATCTATACAAGGGAAACAACAGACGGTCGCCGAACAGTCGATATTTCAAGTTCATGGAGTGAAGATGAGGACGGACTTTATCTAGAAGTGCGAGCTGGAAAGGCAAGAGCTGATGCTTTTAAAGGAACGATTACATGGACGCTTCAGGATGTACCGTCAAATGAATAAATCTAGTGAAATTTTGAAAGCAGATAAATAGAGAGGGATCATTCATGAACTGCTCCCAATAAAATTTATAAACAGGGAGTGCCGTACTATGTAGCAATGAGATGACTTTGTTATGCTTGACAGAGTCATCTTTTTTAATGTCCATTGTTTTATGTCACGGGTTCTTTTTATTTAATAGAAATTTTGAAGAAATGGAATTTTAGATAACAATAAAACATTAAATTAACTTCAGATTGTGAGTCTAATATTAAATTATTTTCTTAATCGGAAGTTTCTCGATGAAGTGAAAAACTATAAACTTTTTTAATATGATATTGGTTTGTATTATAAAAAGACAACACCATTGCAAAAGCTATGGGCTGTTTGAATTGAAAGAGTAAATGAGTGATAGTAAAGTATAAAGGATGAGGATCAATGACTCACACAACGATTTTGTAGGGGTTTCATCAATAAATTAGGGTCAAAGCGTCTTTTAATAAAGCTAAGTATTTTTTGATACTTTCATAAGTTAAGATATTTGATTGATTATGGAGGGGTTTAGAAAAATGAAACAGGAACAACAAAAACAAGCAACCCCATGGCGTCCTAGAGGTTTTATTCAATGGTTACTGACAATCCTTGTAGTAATTGCATTTTCTTTTATTAGCATTATGACATACTATATTTGGAATCCAGGCGGTTTTCCTAATATAATGAGTGCCCTTGGAGCGGGTGCATTGATAATACCTACGCTTCTATTAAGTATAACTGTTGTGATCATAATTTTATTAGGTTTAGCTGTCTGGAGGAAAGCTTTAATAGCTCGGACAATTTTGATTCCTCTAGTTTTATTATTAAGTTTTTTAACTGTAGAGCCAATTATTGAAATGTTACATTACGCTAAAAACGAGAGTGTTTCCGTTTCGCTTCGTTCGCATTTTTTCGGTAAGACAGAAATCACATCAAAATTCACACAGGACGTTGTATACATGACAACCTCTGATGGTGTGGAATTAAAGCTTGATGTGTGGCCAGCCAATGAAGACTCAAAAAAACCACTTCATCCTGCTATTGTACAAGTGCATGGAGGTGGATGGGTTGAGGGGGATAAAGAAAGAGCACCTCATTGGAATCAATGGTTAAGTGAATTAGGATATACTGTGTTTGATATACAATATCGTATGCCACCTCATGCAGGATGGAAAGACGAAGTAGCTGATGTAAAATCAGCAATAGGATGGGTG
Source organism: Lysinibacillus sp. NPDC059133 (assembly GCF_042755925.1). Lineage (NCBI taxonomy): Bacteria > Bacillati > Bacillota > Bacilli > Caryophanales > Bacillaceae > Lysinibacillus > Lysinibacillus sp. NPDC059133. The sequence continues at coordinate 6,015 of NZ_JBHZDH010000078.1, forward strand.
GCAGAGCATGCGGATGCTTACAAAATTGATCCCGAAAAAATAAACATAATGGGACGGTCAGCAGGTGGAAATCTGGCTATGTTAGCTGCCTATAGTATGGGGGATACAAAGTTGCCTCCTTCAACAAATGTACCGTCAGTAACTATTAACTCTGTGATTAATGTATACGGTCCGTCTGATATGGAGAAAGTTTATAAGAATAGTCCAAGTCCTGACTATGTGCAAGATGTTATGAAGAAATATATTGGAGGTACACCTTCACAATTCCCTGATCGTTATAAAATACTTTCTCCGATCAGTTATATTCAAAGCAAGACACCTCCTACTATTACATTTTTAGGAACGAGTGACCGAATTTTTCTAGAAGAACAGGCTGAAATTTTGGACAGGAAGCTAAAAGAAAATAACGTTCTCCATGAACTTTATCTTATTCCAAAAGTCGATCATGCTTTTGATGCAGTATCAAATAGTTTGAGCACTCAATTTACTTATGAAAAAGTAAAGGCTTTTCTTCAAAAGCATAATTAATAAACATAAGTGTTTTTTTAAGGAGAAATACGATCTTCCTTAGTGGAGGAACGCCATTTTTTCCTTTTCATAAACAAGAGTAGACAAAATGCGTCTGCTCTTATTTATTTTTGTTCGGCGGTCGCTGGTAGGAGATGGGTCATGAAAGTATCGATCCATATTGGATAAAGTATTCTTTTTATCATAAATTTGTAACTATCTTCATATAGTATTAGTAAGCTATGAAAGGAGTCGTTATCATGCGCATGCCGGCACTACCTAAAAAGAAGTCGCCTCCAAGGGAAGCACCAAGGTCATGGTGGAAAGTTGTGAAAGCGTACTTATCCAGAGGTAGGTTTTACCGTATACCGCCTCGGAATTGATAGATGGGCATTAACTATTCAATACAAAAAAAGTCGCCATCATAGCGACTTTTTTATCTTCTTTTAGCAAATGTCTTCTGTGCGAAAGCGAAGCGGCAGCAACAAATGTTTTCTGTGCGTCACCTACAATTACGCCAAGGTGAAATAAATTATTACATCTGTTCATTTTCTAATAAAAATGTATTTTTTGTTGGTCCAATTAAATACAGCTCATGCATGGCTCGAGTAAGTGCCACATAAAGTAGCTTTCGATCAACCTTCGTATCGTAGAAAGGTGTATCGAAGGCGGCTACGATCACAGCATCAAATTCAAGACCCTTTGCTAAATGACTCGGAACAACGAGCAGTAATTCCTGATTGATGGACTCATTTTCAGTTAGGAGCTGAGAAGCAATTTTTTTGTTTTTTAATGCTTGTTGCATGGTAATCGCCTCTGCAGTCGTTTTACAAATTAAAGCGATGGAATGATGTCCATTTGCTCGAATGGCTTCAAAAATTTCTTGTATTCGCAGAGCATCAAATGATGGAGCCTGTATATAGGTAGGGACATTACCATGACGAACTACGGGCTCTACTAATGGAAGCTGTTCATCCATTTGTGCTAAAACCTTGTTCGCAACCTCCATAATTTCAATGGTTGTTCGATAACTTTTTTGCAGTGTTCTAAAGCTTGCTCTAGGAAAAAGATTTTGGACAGGTTCCCAAGCAGTAAGAGAACGATAACTATGAATTCCTTGTGCCAAATCACCGACCATCGTAAACATATCCGTTTCAAGTCCTGTTTTTAAAGCAGCAAGCTGAAATAAACTATAGTCCTGTACTTCATCGATGAAAACGACGCGCATTTTCCATTCATCTGGAATGCCCTTTAAGCGAGCTTGTAAATAATAAAGTGCAGCTAAATCTTCAAGCACCCATTGTTCTTTAGCATGTGCCTGTAAAAATTGCTGTTGCTCAAGATAATGCCATTCCGGCGCAAGCTCTGCTAAAAGCTCAGCATTCGTTAGAAGCGTACGATAGAGAGTCTTGATGTTATGTTTAGAAAAGCGTCGCATATAAACGGTGGCGGTTGATTTTGCCTCTTTTTCAATGGCAGGAATGCGTTCATCACGCTCATCAATAAACTTCGTGACAACACGACGACGTTTGTCATCATCACGAAATCCATCAAGTGCTCTGCCAAGTGCTTCATCATATTTTTTATGAAGTGTAGTTAAAATAGCCTGTTTTTTTTGACGAGCATGGCTTGCTAGCACTTTTTTAATATGTGCTAGTCGATTTTCAATCGGCATATAAGAAAATTCATATAAAAATAGCTTCTTTAAATGGGAGGCGCGCATAATGCAATATTTTTCAATGAATACATCCTCAAATTGGTTGGCGATTTCCTGCTCAATCTTTTGAACGTAGCGCTCGATGACATCACGGTAATAAAGAGAGCCCTTCATTTCGGATATCCAAGAAGCTGCCTGTTGGGGTTCACCTGCAACAAGTGATTCTAACTGCTCATTAGGGTTTTGGAGTTTCAGTTTTAGCTTAGTCGCAGCTAGAACGTAATCGGTAAAGGTTGTTTGACAAATCTTATCGACACCAAGCTCTGGCAAAACATCACCAATATAATCGATAAATAACTTATTCGGTGCTAAAATCATAAGCTGCTCAGGGTTAAAATGCTCGCCCATTGTGTAGAGGAAGTACGATATTCGGTGTAGGGCAATGGTTGTTTTTCCACTACCAGCAGCACCCTGTACGATAATCGGCTGACGAAGATGTGCTCGTATAATTTCGTTTTGTTCCTTTTGAATAGTAGAGACGATTTCTGTCAAACGCACATCTGCTTTTCCAGCTAGCGCTTCTTGCAGTAATTCATCGTTTGTCGTTAAATCAATATCCCGGATATCAAGCAATTCACCATCATTAATTTTATATTGGCGTTTGGCAAATAGGTGTCCCTTATGGATTTCTCCACGAACATCATATTCCATATCCCCAAGGCGACCATCATAATAAACGTTCGCTACCGGTGAACGCCAATCGACGATAATCGGCTCATGAGTTTCTCGATGAAACAAAGAAGTTTTTCCGATATAAAGAAATTCCTCAGGATCTCCTGTCTTTTGAAAATGAATTCGGGCAAAGTATGGCTTTTTTTGAATAGCCTCTAAACCTTCCTTTTGGTTCCGAGCCATTTCAAAAAAACGAGCATTCGCCAAAATATTAATATAGCCCAAACTGGAATCTAAATAATCAAGATCCGCCATCGACTTACGAATATTCTCCTGAGCAGATTGCAAACCTCTTTGCGATTCATTTAAAATTTGCTGCATGTAATTTTTAGTGTGAGCAAGCCGTTCCATTTCAGCCTGAAAATCTGGATGTTGTGCAGTCATTTTTAGCACCTCCTAATTACTTACGATGTAACTTTTTTAATAAATCTTTCTGAAGCGAAAGCCAAGCGTCAGCTACAGATGTTTTGGGTAGTGAAAGCCAAGCGTCAGCTACAGATGTTTTGGGTAGTGAAAGCCAAGCGTCAGCTATAGATGTTTTTTTGAAGCGAAAGCTGAGCGTCAGCTATAGATGTTTTTTGAAGCGAAAGCCAAGCGTCAGCTACAAATGTTTTGGGTAGTGAAAGCCAAGCGTCAGCTATAGATGTTTTTTTGAAGCGAAAGCTGAGCGTCAGCTATAGATGTTTTTTGAAGCGAAAGCCAAGTGTCAGCTACAAAATGTTCTCTGAAGCGAAAAGTCAGTCATCGTGCAGGCCTAAGTTCAAAGCCGAATCCGGACGCCGCAATGAAGCCTAGGTATAATTAATGTAGATTCTCATACTACTATATATAATATTTACCAGCAAGTGAAATTATAATAGGCTTATTTAGGGAAGAACAAGAGAAATTGAATGATAGAAAATCGTTCCACCAACAGACTTGTTCAAGTTTTTACTAAAGGTGAGCGAACTAGGAGGTTATTAGATTGGATATTTTTGCCCATAGAGGAGTTTCGGCATATTACCCTGAAAATACGATGGCTGCTTTTGCGGCCGCATCAAAGCTACCGATTACAGGGATTGAACTAGATGTTCATTTAACAGCGGATAGGGAGTTAGTCGTTATTCATGATGAAACAATCGACCGCACATCAAACGGCTCTGGCTACGTAAAGGACTATACGCTACAAGAGCTTCGTGCATTTGATTTTGGCTCATGGTTTTCTGCTAAATTTGAGGATGAAAGCATTCCAACTCTAGGAGACATTTTAGAGCTGTTTGCAGGTACAAATCATCGTATTAATATTGAGCTCAAAACCGATGTATTTCCATATGACGGGATAGAGGCACTTGTTATTAGGGAGGTAGCTGCTTATCAAATGACAGAAAGAGTGATTATTTCCTCCTTCAATCATGAGTCTATTCAAATCATCTCACAAAGAGCGCCATATATTGAAAAAGCGGCGCTGTTTGCGGAAATTTTAGTTGACTTTACCGGCTATACAGCTCAAATCCCGGCAAATGCTATACATGTCAGCTTACCTACAGCGTTTCGGAAATCGGTTCAAGAAGCTCTTAATGAAGGAGCGACTGTACGTGTATATACCGTTAATGATGTCGAGTACGCAAAACAATTACAGCGGCTCGGTGTACAGGGACTATTTACAGATGACCCGGAGAAGATAGTATCAGCATTAATAGGATAGAATGGCTGGAGCGGGGGATAGAAAGGCGAGAGCGACGGAAAGAAAAGCCGAGGTGACGGAAAGAATCGTCGAAGCGACGGAAAGAAAGCCAGAGCGACGGAAAGAAGAGCCAGGTGACGGATAGAAATCAAAGCGACGGAAAGAAAAGCCGAAGCGACGGATAGAAAGGCGAGAGCGACGGAAAGAAAAGCCAAGGAGACGGATAGAAAGGCCAGAGCGACGGAAAGAAGAGCCAAGGAGACGGATAGAAATTAGAGCGACGGAAAGAAAAGTCGAAGCGACGGATAGAAAGGCCAGAGCGACGGAAAGAAGAGCCAAGGAGACGGATAGAAATTAGAGCGACGGAAAGAAAAGCCGAAGCGACGGATAGAAAGGCCAGAGCGACGGAAAGAAGAACCAAGGAGACGGATAGAAATTAGAGCGACGGAAAGAAAAGCCGAAGCGACGGATAGAAGGGCCAAGGAGACGGATAGAATGGCCAGAGCGACAGATAGAACCGCCAAAGTGGCGGATAGCCCCGCCCAAATCGTGGATAGCTCCTGCCAAAGCGACAGAAAGCCCCATCAAATCCACGGATACCCGTTATGCACGGACTTTTTCAGATTTAACGCGCTGAGGATGAGAGAATCAGTGCGTTAAATCCCAGTATGAGAAGAATATAGCAATTAAAGTTCTTACCACTTTACGCGGTTTTCTTCGATACTGCCTAGCATTTGCTTGATGACAAGTGTTTCGCCATTGTCTAGTAATACGGAGCCGTCGTAATAGCCAAACATTTGATGTACTTCAGATTTTATGAGGCCAGCTTTTGTGACGGCAACACGCTCGAAAAATGGGGAGAATGTTAATGAAACTTGGTTCGTGAATTTAGTCTTAATTTTCCACCGTTGCATCAAATCCTCTTGATTATAATTGAACAGTACATCTTCATGTATTTTTGTCATTTTACCTTCAACGAAAACAGCATTTTCGGTCATTCCAGTTCCGTCTGTCCATTTACCGCCTAAATTGAGTCCGATTCGTCTACCTCGAACTCGCTGTGAGGCCATTCCCCAAGTCCATGTGGATTGACGCGGCCATACGCCACGACTGTATTCTAGTACAGAGTAGTTTTCCTCAGGGGAAAATGCAAAACGGCGAGTACCAATCGACACAAAACCAGAAGTAGGAAGTGTATGATGCTTCCCTGTAAATTGGAATGTTTTACGATTCCAAGGGATGACGACATTCAATGACTCATCTGTAGGCGGATGTTGAATGATAAGCTTTGCACATAAAGTATCTCCATCAAAGTCTGGGATCGAAACGGATAGGTGGGTTTCGTTTTGTACATATGTCATATCGATCATCATTTCACTATTTTTGAAGGTTACTGAATCTAGCACCTGTGTAGGCATTTTTAATTTTCCACCCAATGGAACTGTAATTGTTTTTTCAAAGTAGCGCTGTGTTTCATATTCAAGGAAATAGACGAAGCAGACCGCTGCGTAGTCTAGATGGCTAATAGTAGCAGAGAAGATAATCTCATCACCGTAGACACACCAATAATTCCATTTCTTTTTGCGCATGATATGGCCACTTAAATTGCTGTTTATGAGAGGTTTACGTGCAAATCCGATGGCAGCTGGATTTAAATTGCCTTTTTTATCGCATAAAAGAGTTGGTTGTATAATTTCTTTCTCAGCATGCTGCTTCACATTCAACATCCCTTCTGATCATAAAATAAAAATTTATAATTCCTTACCCTTATTGTAGCAAAAACTATCTTACAATTGGCAAAGATAGTGCCAAATAAGACCACTTTCGACATTTTTATGAATAAGGACCTAACTAATAGAAATATCCCTTTATACATATGTTGAACATAAGGAGGGGGAGCGTGGCAAAAATGTATAACAGACAGGCCGCTGTACAGTATGCGAACTTGTGGTGGAACAGGCGTAATCCAGCATTTCCGAATTTTACTGTTGATTGTACGAACTATATATCTCAATGTTTACTTGCTGGGGGAGCACCTATGCGAGGTGCTCCAAACAGAGGGAAAGGTTGGTGGGTTCAACATGGAAATTGGAGCTTTAGCTGGTCTGTTGCCCATTCCCTTAGATGGTATTTGGAAGGCTCAACGACTGGGTTAAAGGGTAGGCGTGTCCAATCTGCCGAAGAATTAGATCTTGGAGATATTATTTTTTATGATTTTCAAGGGGATGGGAGAGTGGACCATTCTGTCATTGTGACAAGTATTCAAAATGGTATTCCCTATGTTAATGCACACACTTCAGATAGTATCAAACGACCATATTTTTATGAAGATTCAACGGCCTATACGCCAAGCATGACTTATCATTATATTCATATAGAAGATAGTTTTGCTTAAGTGATAGCAGTGTTAAAGCTCATCGTTTTGTGATAATGTGAAGGGTAGAAGATGATATCAATTTCGCCTTGGCGTAATTACGTCTGGATTTTGAATTGTGCCCGCACAATTCATTCCTTTGAAAATCCGTGACATCCGCCGGAGGCTTTAGGCCAACGTGATGTTGGTCACTCAGTCGTTGCCACAGGACGTGGCGTTCTTAGACTGAGTTCCTCTATTTCAGTAGGTGGTTGGTCACCCAAAGAAAAGGAACTATATCTGAATTCAACTCACCACCTTCAGAGGAGGGAGTCTTCGCTGAATGAAGATAAATCTTAATTATTGTAGTGTTATAGAAGGAGATAAGAGTATATGAGCGAACAATTTTTATCTGTTAGGGATGCGATTATTGAGCGTCGTTCTATTAAAAAATTTAATGGCCAGCTGGTAGAGCGTGAAGATTTAATGGCCATTATTGATGATGCGGTATGGGCGCCGAATCACGGTAATCGTGAGCCTTGGCGTTTAGTCGTTGCTTGTGGTGAGGAGTTATCTGCTCTTCAACATTTATTGCGTGATCTAGCGATACCGAAATGGCAGGAGCTTTCAAGTGAAGACTTAGCGAAGCAAATGACGAAATTCACTTTACCGGGTGGCTATGCTTTTGTAATCGTTCCAGAGGATACACGACAAAAAGAGCGATTAGAAGATTACGCAGCGGCAAGTATTTTTATTCAAAATATTCAATTGCTAGCTTGGGATAAAGGAATCGGCTCATGCTGGAAAACACCTGGTTTCCTAGATAATCCGAAATTCCGTGAAGCCTTAAAGGTTCAGCCTGGTGAGCGCGTGATTGCGATGCTACAAGTTGGTTATTTTGATGAAGCACCAAAAGGGAAAGAACGTAAAAAATCGGCAGATATCGTTACGATTTTTGGAGAATAACATAGCAAAATCCCCTCGTTAAAATGGACGAGGGGATTTTCACTTTATTTTTGTAATTCAGCAACCTCAAATAAATAATCACTTAAAACACGTAATCCTTTATCGAAGTTTTCTAAATGGAAGTGCTCATTTGGTGCATGGAAGTTTTCACTTGATAAGCCGAAGCCCATTAGCACTACTGGCAATTCTAAAATTTCATCAAAGGCAGCCACGATAGGGATTGATCCTCCTCCACGTGTGTAAGCAGTTGGCACATTATATACTTTTTCGTATGAGCGGCCAGCAGCTTGGATAAATGGATGATCAAATGGTGTTAAGAATGGGCGACCTTTATCGAATTCAGAGATCGTCACTTCAACGCCTGTTGGCTTATGTTTTTCAATATGTGCTTTTAATAGTGCTACAATTTCATTTGGCTCTTGATTTGGCACAAGACGGCATGTGATTTTTGCGCCAGCCTCAGCAGGAAGCACGGTTTTAATGCCTTCGCCAGAGAAGCCACCAAACACACCATTGACCTCTAATGTAGGGCGTGCCCAAGTACGTTCTAAATAGGAATAACCAGCTTCACCGAATAATTCCTTCACGCCAACTTCTTCCTTCACGGATTCGTCATCAAAACCAAGCGCACGGTAAGCTTCGCGTTCCTCTTCAGATAATGGTAAAACTTTATCGTAGAAGCCCTCAACTTGAATTGTGCCATGCTCATCGCGGAAGGATGCTAAAATGTCAGCTAATGCATGAATAGCGTTTTGGACACCGCCACCGTAAAGACCAGAGTGAAGGTCACCTTTTGCACCACGAACATCAATTTGAACCCCCGTTAAGCCACGTAATCCATAGCATACAGCAGGCTTACCAGGTCCATATAAACCTGTATCAGAAATTAAAATTAAGTCAGCAGCTAGCTTCTCCTTATGCTCTTCAACATAGGCAGGAAGGTTAGGACTACCAATCTCTTCTTCACCTTCATAGATGAATTTCACGTTCACTGGTAAAGTGCCAGTTGTCGCAAATAATGCTTCAATCATTTTCAAGTGCATAAACACTTGTCCTTTATCGTCACTAGCACCACGAGCAAACAATTTGTTGTCACGAATCGTAGGGTTGAATGGCTCTGTTTCCCATAAATTTAATGGATCAACAGGCTGAACATCATAATGACCGTAAAACAGAATAGTTGGTTTTCCCTCTGCGTGTAACCAATCAGCATAAACAACAGGGTGACCTGCAGTTTTCGTAATAGAGATGTTCTCAAGATTTAGCTTTTTAAAAGCGTTCGCTAGCCACTCTGCAGCATTTTGTATATCTCCCTTATGCTCAGATAAAGAACTAATACTTGGAATACGTAAAAATTCATTTAATTCATGTAAGTGTGCTTCGCGATGTTCTGTGAAATACGCATCTAACTGCTGTACATTTGTCATCTAGCATCCCTCTTTTCAAATATTTCGATAATAGAAATAGTATAGCATAATGTGGTTGGGTAATCCTGTTATAGAAACTTACGAAACTACCCTCAATTTGATGGGGATATAGGATTAATAAGACGGACAGGTTAGAAAATTTCTAGTCATAGTAACTACTCTGATAGGTTAATTTATACATGTATCAAGCATTTTCGATTAGTAAGCAAAAACAAGTATGGAAACACATGTTATTTTGCGGTAGTGTTTGTGTGGATAGGAGTGGAAAATTACAAAAGATTAGTGCGGTAGTATGTGTGCTATTAAGTTGCTTTTTTTGATGAGGAGAAGATAGATTAGCGTATATAAAAAAAGTACAGAACTAAAGAAAGACTCTCCAAATAGTGTGAAGAAAGGTCATTGGGCTTATGAGAGCAAACCTGATTGTGACAGGATGGTTGGGCATGTGAGCCATCTTAGAAATAAACAAAGCGTAAGACCTATCTTTTTTAGGTAGTCTTATTTTTATGACGTTTTATTTAATAATGGTTTCTGAAATAACAGAAACTAATACATAATAGCAGTTATCTTATTGCTGCGTAAAAACCTTACGTTGTGGTATAAGGCTCTTCGACTTATTAAAATCGTTTATATGATATTCTTAAACAACTGTTTCTAAAGGAATCTTAAAGGTAGGCCATGGTGAAAAAGCAGGCCCAATGACCGGTGGTGAAGCATTGGGATTGCTGATTTCTGTGATTAAACGAACATTATAACACTAAAATTGACCAAAAAAGTTCTTTATTGCTTTCTTGGCCATTCCATAAATAGATAGGTATAATATGTGTATTACTCTATAGACTAAAAGTTTTTATATGCATAAAAAAATGAGTGAAAAGAATATATTAATAATGTAACGAAGTTTATCTAATTATTGTGCAAATTGTCGAGTGAGGGTGATTAGGAATGCAGTACATTATTTATTGTGATGAGTCAGTAAAGAATGGCGAATATTTTAGTAATTTTTATGGTGGAGCATTAGTAAGATCTATTCATTTAGAAGAAGTCAAAACATCTCTTGAAAATAAAGTTTCAGAGTTAAATATACATGGTGAAGTTAAGTGGCAAAAGGTCACAGAAAATTACTTAGAGAAGTATAAAGAACTAGTGGACCTTGTGTTTAAATTTGTAAAACAAGATAAGATTAAAATAAGAATTATGTTTACACATAATGCTTATATTGCTAAGGATTTAACAAAAGAACAAAGAGACAAAGAATACTTTTTACTCTATTACCAATTTTTTAAGCACTCATTTGGGCTAAGATATTCAAACAAAACAGGAAAACCTATATCCATATATACATTCTTTGATCAATTACCAGATACAAAAGAGAAAAATCAAGAATTTAAGGATTTTATTTTTAATTTACAAAATAGTGATGATTTCAGAGAAGCTAACTTATTTATTCATAGTAAAGATGATATTGCAGAAGCTGTGTCTCATAATCACAGAATTGAGCTTCATTCCTCCCACTTCTTCAGAGGTGGGAGGAATGAAGTGCTTTTTTCTTTATAGAACAAACGTTTATGTTGTATATTGTGAATAATCAAAAAAAGAAAGGAGTGACGGGTAATGACGAAAGGGAAGAAAGATTGTTTTGTTATAGAACTCAAGTTA
>NZ_JBHZDH010000079.1:0-16558 GCF_042755925.1 Lysinibacillus sp. NPDC059133
GATTGTGAAAACCAAGCCATCTCGTATTGTAATGGAACATTTAAATGTAAAAGGGTTGATGAAAAATAAACATCTGGCGAAGGCGGTAGCCGGGCAAAAGCTATATGAATTCAAACGGCAAATTCAATACAAATGTCAAAAATACGGAATTGAATTTATTGAAGCCGACAGATGGTTTCCATCATCAAAAACTTGTTCTTGTTGCGGACAAATCAAATCCGATATGAAACTGAAAGACAGATTGTATAGCTGCTCTTGTGGATTAAAGCTGGATAGAGATTTGAACGCAAGCATTAACTTAGCAAATTACTCAATCTAAGGAATTTAACTTCTTTCAGCAAATGTCTTTTGTACCGAAAGTGCAGCGGCAGATACAGAAGTCTCCCACCTCTATAGATGGTGAGATGAATGCGGATTAAAGTTACTTTTCAGCGGGTGTCCAAACACCTGCTGAAAGAAGTTAAAGCCTCCGGCGGATGTCACGGAATCGGAAAGGAGTTCTTTGTGCAAGCACAAAGCCGATTTCGGACGCAATTATGCCGAGGCATAATTGATCTGACACAAAACCTTAGATGTGTACGCAACGATACTGCGGAATTTAAGCCTTTGGAGAGTCATACTAAATGGTAGTAGCTTTTTGCGAAACCAGACTCAGAGAAGAAGGAAGACACAAATACGAAAGTCGGAAGATATAAGTTGTGTCACAGTGAAGATGTCTACATTTTTTAAGAAATGTATATGTTTTTCGTATCGGACACATACAAAGATACTGCGAAGCCTTATATTCAACGACGGGATCGATTTGAAGTGACAGAACGAATAGATTATGAAGGAAATATTCTTCAAGCTATTGATGAAGAGGAAATTCGCTTATTAGCAAAAAAATTAAAACGTCGGGGAACTGAATCCATTGCAGTTTGTTTCATCAATGCCTATGTGAACGGGGGAAATGAGGCGACAGTCAAAAAGATTTTAAAAGAAGAATTACCGGATGTCTATGTGTGTATTTCAAGTGAGGTGCTTCCGGAAATTTTTGAGCATGAGCGTATGAGTACAACGATTATTAACGCTGTTCTTGGACCAATTATGAGTCATTACATTAGTAAGTTAAGCACTGAAATGCAGAAAAAAGGCTATGACGATGAAATATTAGTTTTACACTCTGGTGGCGGTGTTATGACTTCAAGTACAGTACCCCGCTATGCTGCTAGATTGGCAAGTTCGGGGATAGCTGCTGGAGCCATTGCAAGTAAGCATATCGCGAAGTTATGTGGATTTGACAATGCAATTGGTTTAGATATGGGTGGTACAAGTACTGATATTTCACTGATGTATAAGGGGGATATACGAATTACAAAGGACTGGTCGATAGAATATGGCTATCCAATTGGTTTCCCAAGCATTGAAATATTAACAATAGGAGCCGGTGGAGGTAGCCTTGCTTGGAAAGATGAAGGTGGTTCTTTACGAAATGGACCACAAAGTGCAGGGGCAGTACCAGGTCCAGCTTGCTATGGCCGAGGAGGCACTGAGCCAACTAACTCCGATGCAAATTTAGTGTTAGGACGTCTAGGTGTGGATTTGTTAGATGGAACGATGCAGTTAAATAAAGGGGCAGGAAGAGATGCTGTTGAAAAAATCGCAAATGCATTCGATCAAACGGTTGAGGAAGCAGCAAGTGCCATTATAGAAGTTGCAAATGCCAATATGAGTGATGCAGTTCGCTTAATATCAGTACGGAGAGGCTATGATCCCCGTGATTTTGCGCTTGTAGCTTTTGGTGGTGCTGGCCCATTACACGGTGCCTATTTGGCAAAAGATTTAAACATCCCGAAAGTCATTATTCCTACGCATCCAGGTGTTGCAGCAGCAATGGGATGTTTACTTGTAGATGTCCGTCATGATATTTCTAAAACGTATGTTAAAAAACTAGATGAAGTAAGTGCAGAGGAACTAACAAATCAATTTAGAGAATTACGAGAAGAGGCAAGAGCGTTATTAGAAGAGGAAGGAATAGCAGAAAATACATCGTCTTTAACGAATTATATAGATCTTCGTTATAAGGGACAATGGCGATCTCTAGCTGTTCTCGTATCCGATCAAATCACTTCCTTAGATGCTATTTTGGAAGCGTTCCATAAAGAACATGAACGAGAATTTGCATTTTCTGATCAGGATCAAACCGTAGAAATATTTGGCTTACGGGTAACAGCTATAGGAACAGTACCAAAGCCTAATTTCCCACAATATGTTTCTGAAGGCTCACTGGAAGATGCTTTTAAAGAAACACGTCCTGTTTATTTTGAGGGTAAATATATAGAAACAAACGTATATAACCGCGATAAAATACCTGTTAACACACAATTTGCTGGCCCAGCCATTATCGATCAGCTGGATACGACGACTGTTATTCCACCAGGGTTTACTGCGGAAGTAGATGCCTATAAAAATATTATTATTACGGTGAACTAATACGCGATAAGGAGGATTTGGCTATGAGTACAACGAAATTGGAGACAAATCAAAAGGTCCAAAATTTAGACCCAGTAACATTTGAAGTGTTAAAAAACGGCTTTGTGAATTTAGTCGATCAAATGGCTGAACAAATGCTGCGTACATGTTACTCGTTTGTTATTTATAATCGAGATTTCAGCTGTGCATTATGCGATGCACAGGGGAACACCGTTATGCAGGGAACGCAAGATATTTCGGTACATGTAGGGACATTGCATTTAACGGCAAAAGCTGTCTTAGAGGATTTCGCTGATGATATTCATCCAGGTGATGTATTTTTAGTAAATGACCCTTATCGCGGAGGAACACATTTCAGTGACGTACGTGTAGTTTTACCAGTATTCCATGATGACAAACTGATTGCACTCATGCAAACAAATGGTCATTGGGCGGATGTCGGTGGCTCTAACCCAGGTTCCTTTGATATTACAGCTAAGGAACATTACGGGGAAGGTCTACGTATCCCACCTGTCCGTATTTATAGCAAAGGTCAATATTTAACAGATGTAGTGAAGATTATTGTCATGAATATGCGTATTCCGGAAGAACGTATTGGAGATTTACGTTCTCAAGTGGAAGCGGCGAAAGTTGGAGAGAAGCAGCTCAAGGAAATGATTGGAAAGTACGGTATAAATACGGTGCTAGTAGCTTTTGAGGAAGTCCAAAATTATGTGGAACGATTAATGAAAGCGAAAATTAAAGCTTTACCAAAAGGACAATGGGAAACGGTGGACTATATCGATATGGACCCACAATTAGGAGATGGCCTTATCCCAATTCGTGTGAAAATGACCATTACGGAAGATGAAATAGCGTATGATTTAAGTGATTCACATCCTTATATTAGCTGTTTTTTAAATGCAGGCTTTGGCTCAGCACTTTCTGGTACTTATGCAGGAACGAAAACATTTTTCCCAGAGATTCCGCTGAACTCAGGGTTTTATCGTGTTGTAAAAATATTCCTCCCTGAAAACTCGGTCGTTAACGCACCTAGCCCAGTAGCTGTCTCTGGCTATTGCTCAGGGGCGTTTGAAAAAATTATGAATGCTTGTTTCGAATTATGGTCGAATATTATGCCTGAACGTGCTATCGCATGTTCATTTAATTTAGAGTATTTATTAATAGGTGGGTATGATCAGCGGAGAGATAATAGTGAATATTTTATGTGGTATGACTGGATGGCTGGTGGCCATGGTGGACGTATTGACCGTGATGGTGCGAATACTACCTCACCAGTGTTCGGGGTAGGCTTAAGTGTTCAGCCATGCGAAGGGCAAGAGCGTTTGTCACCAGTTGTTACAACGAAGCATGAAATCATTATAGATTCTGCAGGTCCAGGTAAATACCGTGGCGGCTGTGGCGTAGAAAAGGGAGGCGTTTTAACGAATGTAAACCAAACAGTAATGTCTTATTGCTGTGATCGTTCTCGTTCCATTACATGGGGGATTATGGGCGGCTTACCTTCTATTGCACAGGGGGCTATTTTAAATCCAAACAAAGAGGATGAAAAATTTTTAGGCACGATTTTCTCCAATGTTGAGTTGAAGAAAGGAGATTCCTTTACACGTCCCTCAGCAGGAGGCGGTGGTTTAGGTGACCCATTAGCACGAGATGTAAACGCCGTTTTGGAGGACGTTATTGATGAATATGTTTCGATTGAGCGTGCAAAGCTTGATTATGGCGTAGTCATTCACGAAATTGACCGTGATGTGGATGCCTTTGAAATTGATATGGCAGCAACAGTAAAAGAACGCGATTATATTCGCAAAAATCGCCATAAATGGCTGGAAACAGATCCAATTGAAGTTGAGCAGAAGTATAACAAGGGTGAAATTAATCAAATGGATGTTGTTCGTAAATATGGTGTCATTATGGATTATGAAATAAATAAAGCATTGCCAGTCTCAACAGAGCAATACCGAGAAGCGATGAAGAAACGTTCTTTGGCCTATTGGGGATAGACATAACGAATCCCCTAAAAGTAAGGGAGATGAAATAGCAGAATCTTAACCCTCTTGGGGAAATAACTTGAAGATGATGGCTACTGCCCAATCAAATATAATCAGCAAGCATAGTTTATATCAAAATTATCGGCAGGGATAACGAATAAGGGGTTGTGTTTTAACGCTATTAGTGTAAAATTACACTAATAGCGTTTTTTTAGTTGCGTGAGCAAATTTTAAAGAGCATCGATCAAAAAGCATTACTTGATTGAGTAATGCTTTCGGGAGGGAATGAAAATGACATTTTTACGTTCTTTGCATGTCAAAATTATGATGGCATGTATTGTTGCGTTTATAGTGGCGGTAATTGGTATTAATCTATTTGATCTTTACCAACTAGGGATACTCGGTATACTTGCTATTGTTGTATTTCCAATTACGATGATTTTAGCTGGAAGACGCTTTGCTCCAGCGCCATTTAATAATTGCACTACGTGGATTGTTATCGTCATGATTGGTATTTGCATCTTACATTGGATAGGTCAAGATGATAAGGGACTTTTGATGACGCTTTTCACGTTAGACTATGTATTTATGTGGCTGCTCTATCACGACACAGTACGAGAGTATATGGTTGCTAATGATTTTACGTTCATTAGCTATATCGTTCGCATCATGCTTGGTTTTTTATATGGTGTTTTGTTAGATGCATTCATCTATTTCTTCAAAAAGATAATGAAACGATAAGTTTTCTTGAACAGCATAAGACTGCCTTTATGGCAGTCTTATCTTATCGCAGTAATCGCACATTGTAGTAAGAGCATTAAGCGGGGGAGTTCAAAGAAGCAAAGTGTCAGTCTGTCTTAAATCGACTTAGCCTAAAGATTGATAAATCCTGCTTACTTTTTCCGTTTAGCGTTAAATCCGCTAGTACTTCACCAACTGCACTACTAAATTTAAAACCATGTCCTGAGAAGCCCGCTGCAATGATAATATTTCGATGCTCAGGTAAAAAATCAATAATGAAATCCTCATCTGGTGTCATTGAATATTTACATGTTTTTCCGAATTTTAATGCACCGTGCTGAGGCATAAAACGATTGATAAAGTTTTGTAAATCTAGTGCATCCTGATCGTCGAATGGGCGAAGCGGGTCGTTTGGATTGATAACCTCACCGCCATCATGTCTGCCAAGCTTTAGGCCTGCTCCATCAATACTGGGAAAACCATAGTATGCGGAATCAGCAAATTCAAAACAATAGGCCGGGAAAACATCTTCACGATACAGTTGCTCCTCTGCCTCAAACCATGCAAATGTTTTTCGCGTCGGTGTTACAGGGATGGTGAGGTCCATTGTTTGAAGTAACTCAGTCGCCCAGGCACCAGCTGTCACAATTAAATGTTTAGCTTCGTAAATAGTATTTGCTGTTTGGACACGTACAATGTCACCAGCTTGGATGTTCTGTACTTTTTCATTTGTATGTAACGTTGCTCCTGCCTCAATAGCTAATTTTTTATAAGCGTTAATGCATGCTTCTACACGAAGGACACCAGCAGTAGGCTCAAAACAAGCAACAAAGTTATTGGGTAATGATAATCCAGGCCATTTTTCCATTGCCTCAGCCGCAGAATACTGCTCCAATGCTAAATCATAGAACCTAGCACTTGTTTTTACATTTTGAATAAAAGGATGGGTCTCTTCACCGACATTTATTACACCTGTTTGTAAAAATAAAGCTTCACCGGTTAACGTTTCAAGCTCTCTCCATAATTCACCTGCTCTTTTGACGAAAGGTACATAGCTAGCTCCTTCACCATACGCAAAGCGAATAATTCTTGTTTCACCATGATGACTACCTTCTTCATGAGGTGGACTAAAGGCATCAAGCATCAAGACATTTTTTCCTGCTTTCGCTAAATGATAGCCCGCTGCCATCCCCATCGATCCTGCACCAATTACAATCACGTCGTATATCATTTTAATCCCTACTTTTTTGCCCTAGTATAACAAAAAAATAGAAAGCTGGACAGAAATTTCAGAAAATATTTCGAATAAGAAAAATGCACAATCACCTAACCGAAGTAGGAGATTGTGCATTTGAGTTTAAAAGCTATTTCGCACTAGGTAATAATTTATTTAACAATATGGCTACTATAGCTGCTGTTGCTATTGGAGAGCCGAATAAGTATTGAACGGTTGTTGGTAATGAGTATAAGAAATCTTTAGGAAGTAATGTTAGGGCTAATGTTAAAATCACTGGTATTGCGATTACAAACATTTCCTTTTCACCAATGTTTTCACTTTTCATTACTTGTAAACCACTGATCGCAATAATGCCACAAACGATAACGAATACACCACCGATAACTGCTGAAGGAATGGCAGAAATAAGAGCAGCTAGTTTACCAGAGAAGCCGAATAAAATAAACCAAAAACCTGCAGCAATAAAAACACGACGACTTGCAATACCTGTGATCGATATAACACCTGCATTTGTTGAATAGCCAGTGACAGGGGTTGAACCTAGTAATGATGCGATGAAACAACCAATTCCTTCGCCAATCACACCGCGATTAATTTGTTTTTCAGTTAATGGTTTATCGATGACGTTACTCACTGCAAACCATGTACCTGTTGTTTCTGCCATTAAGACGATATAAATAATCACCATCGTAATGATAGCTGAAAAATTAAACGTGAAGCTGAAATCTACAAATGGAATTTGAGGCATACTAAACCATTTAGCTTGTGACACTGCTGATAAATCTAAAACACCCATACTATTTGCAGTAATACAACCTGCGATTAAAGCGATGATTACTGAAGTGATACGAAATACGCGGCCATTTTTATGAAAGACAGAACCTAGCATAACGCAAAGGATTAGAACGATAGCTGAAGTTAAAGCTAAATAGATGTTTTGGTTAATAGATGCACCTGCCGCATTAAAAATGTTATTACTTAAACCTACAGGCATTAATGAAAGACCGACTACAAAGATAATTGTCCCACCGACAATTGGCGGAATGAACGTTTTCACGATTTTATTGAATATACCTGTAAAACCTAAAAGAATAACTAAGATGGCGCCGACTAAACTTGCACCTAGCACAGTGCTCCAACCAAGATCTCCACTACCACTCGCTGCATAAATACCTACAATGGCACCGATTGGAACATATGAAGGACCTTGTGCGATCGGTAACTTCATGCAAAAGTGAGTTTGAATAATCGTTGCAATTCCGGCCGCAATGAAGGTCGATTGAATCAATGCGCTTGATTGACCTGATTGTAAACCGATTAACATGGCAATTAAGAATGGCACTACATAGACATCCATCGCCATGACGTGCTGTAAACCGAGTAGGGCGGATTGACCGAGTGATACCTTTTCATCTGGTAAGACTGTTAACTGCTGAGTTTTCTTTTTATCGTTAGCTAATTTGTTATGTTGCGTTTCCACTAAGATGTACACCTCAAAATTGTTAATTTAGATTTTTTATTTATGCTTTAGCGTGAACCTTATTTCCTTGTACCCAAACTTCACGGATATTTTCAGGACGCACAAGATACATAATTTTTTGGAAGATATCCTGTAAATCTTCTTTGTTATTAAAAATAGGAAGTTTTGCAGAAGGTAGGCTAGTATCGATGATTTGTACATCCCATGTGTAGTTTTCTTGTAATCGACCAATGGGTAGGCTTAAGCTTTCTCCGCCACCTGCTGTTGCTAAATAAAATGCTTCATTAATCGTAATACGTGAATTTGAGACACCACGTTTTTCAGCATAAAGAGATGTATCGACACCGTCTTCTAGCATTCTAGATGACATGACTGCTTGTCTAGCATTATCGAATAGACTAGGTGAGAAACCGCCAGAAATATCTGATCCTAATCCGATATCAACGCCTTTTGCATGGAAGCGGGCAATTGGAATGACACTATTTGCAAAATAAGCATTAGAAATTGGACAATGACCAATCGCTGTGCCTGTTTCAGCAAATAGCTGTGCATCATCATCATTTAAGAAATTGCAATGTGCCATTACAGATTTATCGCCTAATAGACCAAAATCATGTAAGGCAAAGGCATCATTTTTCTTAAATCGTTCCTTTACGTAACCATGCTCCCAATCGCTTTCACTACAATGTGACTGGATATGTGTATCGTATTTAGCAGCTAATTCTCCTAAACCTTTTAAAGCATCGTCTGTACAGCTTGGAATAAAGCGTGGTGTTACAACTGGATAAACACCTTGTTTCGTTGATGTGGCTAAGTCCTTCACAGCTAAAATAAATTCTTCTGTATCTTTTAGTGCAGTCTGAGTATTTGCATCTCGATAATAGTCTGGATTTTGTTCAGGATCATCCATCACCACTTTCCCAACTAGACCTCGTTGACCTTTCTCAGCACAAATTTTCGCTAATAGCAGGCTTGCTTCTTTATGGACAGTTGCAAAATAGAGCGATGTAGTCGTTCCATTGGCAAGTAGAGTACTTACTAAATCGTCATAGACCTCTTGTGCAAACTCTAAATCGGAGAATTTGGATTCGATAGGGAAGGTGTATGTGTTCAGCCAGTCATAAAGTGGAATATCTAATGCAGTTCCAGCTTGTGCCCATTGCGGTGCATGAACATGCAAATCGACAAAGCCTGGGAAGAAATATTGTCCATCAGCTAATTGATGAAAATTTTCTTGTTGCTGATATGTAGTTAGTAGATTTTGATAATCTGCATGCTCGGGAGCTATTGTTTTCTCAATCATCCCGTCAGCATTAATGAAGAATAAATAATCCTTTAAAATTTGTACTTCAGTAGGAGACTTACTTGAAAAAGCTGTACCTTTGAAAATTAACGTATATTCAGTCATAAAAACCGCCTTAATGTTCGTGTATTGATGAATGTATGGATTATTATAGGTCGTTAAAACTGTTTTGTCTATAAAAAAACGAATATTAGTGGGAATGATGTAGATTTTTTGAGCAGATTTCACTATTTTTTTACAGCTTATACAAGCATTGAGATGAATCATCGCTAAAAGTTAGGATGATATTTGTAAGACGTATGTCATGTAGTTGATTGGAGTGAAAGCGTTAGCGAAGCTGTCACTTTTGAAAAAAGATTGATTAAAATTTAATGGCAATTCTCAGTTTCCTGATTAAATAAAACCTCGTATTTTGAACAAGTTTGATCAAAATCGAGGTTTTCTCTGTCTGTCTCTATTTATTTTTATAATAAAGATTGATTATTTTATTTTGGAACGCAGCGGCTTTTCACATTAGTTAAATATAAAAAAAAATCCAGTTTTCTCAAAAGTAATGAAAACTGGATTTTCAATTATTATGGATTAAATTAAAATTTTATTAAATTTCCTCTTGTTTAATCTGTTTAATTAACTCCTCTAGCCAATAAATCTTGTGTTCTACTTTAGTTGAAAAATAATCTGCCATAAATTTTACAAAATTCTCGTTGTTTTCGTCTATCATAATCTGACTGTCAAATTGTGAAACTTCATTCCAACGATTCGTAATAGTTTTTAATTTTTTTTCTAATATTTCTGCTACCTTATTACGATCAACATATTTGATGTTTGCTAAAGCTATTACCATTTCAGTAATATCATCGGCATTTTCAAACAACTTGTAGATTAATTTAGGCAGTTCTTCACGCCCTTTATCCGTAATCGCAAATACTTGTTTATCAGGTCGATGTTCTTCTTTAATGATTTCAGTTGCCTCTATTAAACCTTTTTTTGCTAATGACTCAAAATGGTAGTAAAGTTTGCTTTCTGTTAAACCACTTAGTTCATCCAATGGAATTGGCTCTGAAAGCTGTTTTTTCAATTTATATGGATAATTATTATTCTCCATCAGCTTACTTAATATAAAAATTTGAATAGACATTCTTTCTGCTCCTTAAAGTAGAATTTGTCTTCTTATTATAGCAAAACTAAGATGTAACTTCAGCTACACTTTGTACCTTATGCATCGTTTCTTCTGCTTCCTCTGCTTCTAACGGCAGTGGTTTATGGATGAAAGTAACGATAAGAATATTAATGACCATTGCAATTGCCCCAACCGCAACCATTGACCAGATATATGGACTTGGACTAATGCTTCCATAAAGTTTTGCATAGTATCCCTGTACTGAATAATACATTGGGGAAATATGGCTCATCCACTCATATAGCTTATACATCATTTGACGTGACATTGTAGCACCATTTGCTAATGTTTGGATTAATAGAATCGGTAAGTTTAAAACCATTCCGCCTTCACCAACTAAGAATATTAAAACTGCTGTGAAGTTGAAACATACCATATAGTTTAGTATTTGTTGTCCTACTATACTGAAGAATAGGCTAGCACTTGGCTCATTAATTAAGTAGGCTATCCCTGTACCAGCTAGTGAGGATACCACTGCAATCACTAAAGCAGTCAATTGTACATAAGTGAATAAACGTTTTTTACTTGCTTTTTTACGGCTTGCTCTAAAGGCAGATACCAATTGCATCGCCCCAATCATTGCACCAGTATAACCAGCCATCGTTAAGAACATTGGTAGCATATTATTATTCATACCTGCTGATATTTTGTTGATTGTAATTACGTTTCCTTCATAAGTTGTTTCAATCTTTTTCGCTAATTCAGCGGCTTGATCTTTTGGAACATTAAAATTCATTAACACGCCTTGAGCTGTTTGTTGTGAGAATTGCGTGCTTAACTGATTGTTAATTTCCGTAACTACTGATTTCATCGTAGAAGAAACAGTAGTTGCTCCTGCTTCATTAATTGTAAAGTCGATTTTGGATGATGTTTCTCCTTTTTGGATATCCGCAGAGAACGTTTCTGGAATGTGTACAACTAACGCTAAATCATTCTTCTCTAAATCTTCTAAGGCTTTTTTATTTGTTATATCTGTCTCAATATTTTTAAACGGTAAATTTTTTTCTAATTGGTTGGCGATCTTTTCCCCATATTCACCTGCATCATCATTGACAATAGCAATTGGCAATTTGTCCACATTTCCTGGAATGGCTGAATAACCAGGTAAAAAAATGCCTAGCATTGCGATAGCATAGAAAATTCCCATAAAAATAGCAGCTATTGCACCTTTTGTTTTTAAGAACTGAGTAAATTTCATATATTTGTATCCTTTCTTCAATAGCTATTTGTTTTTACTTTAAATGAAGTGCCTCAATTAAAATACTTAATTTTAAGTACTTTAATTAAAGTACTTTGTTCAAAGTGCTAATTCAGTTTATGTTATTCTTTTTATAAAGTCAATGAGAATTCATAAACAAAAATAACTCCTTAGAAATTAATCTAAGGAGTTTCTACCCATTTATTAAGCTAAGCTGCTGCGTTAGTTTAAGTACATTTTTTTCTAGTGACATAAATATCTATCCAATAAAAAATCATCTCTTAACTAAGAATTTTCTAGAGGGAAGGTGATTTTAATCAATCTTTATTTCAGAAGCGGATCATCGAACGCCCCCAGAAAAGCGCAGTCGGAACGGGAATCAACCTCCCACGTCAGATAATGAGAGATAGCAGATTACAATTTTTGTAAATGAAAAAACTACACATTATTCGTTATTGCTTAAATTTTGTATAGTTCAAACTTTTGAAAAGCGATTGTTATGAAATTGAGTCATTGATGATGTTAATAAAAGTATTAAAGGTCGTAGAGTTATTTTGTTCATTTTTTCTTGTGCAAAGATAAATAGGACGCTGGATATCGATATCTTTTATAAAAACTCGTGCTACTTGTTGTCGTTGAATAAAGCTAGAAGCTGCTATAGATGGAGCTAGCATCGTACCATACCCAGCTGCAATGGCGTAAATGGATTCATTGATACCGTCCAGTTGTAGCCCTACACTTGGTGGTGGAATTTTATGAACTTTACATAAAGCGTTTAAATATTCTTTCGTAGAGCTACCATCTTCTCGTGAAACAAATGGCTGCTGCATTAATTCCGCTAATGTCACTTTCTGACCTGCCAGCGGATGACCAAATGGGACGATAAACCAATAATCGAGATTCATGAGAAATTGATAATTAATATCTGGATGATGACCATCCTCTTTTACGATAAAAGCCATATCAACGTTATAGTGAAGCAATTCTTCAATAACCTGCTGGGAATTAGCTGTTTTTATGTGGATATTAGTTGCCGGATAGGCTTGTTTATACTTTGCAAGCCATTTCGGTAGTAAGAAATGGGATGGAACATGGGTAGAAGCAATTTGCAATTCTTCATTACCTGTGTTTTTTAATTGCTCTAGTTTGTTTTCAATGTCCAATTCTAAATCAAATAATCGCTGGGCCTGTTTAAATAAAAATTCTCCGTTTTGTGTTAAAGTAATTCCTCTACCTTTTGATTCTAAAAGAGTTAAGCCGAGTTCTTTTTCCAGATTTCTCATTTGAATGGTTACGGCAGGTTGACTAATCATTAGAGCTTGCGCGGCCTTCGAAACACTATTGAGTTCGGCTACTTTTGTAAATAATCTAAGAGCATGTAAATTCATTATGTATTCCACCTCTTATAAAAAAATTTTATCCTTTTATATAAATTATATATTAGATTTATTAATTTTCACTCTGTATCCTTTTAATTACAAGAAGATTTTAGGGGGTGGGGACAAGATGAATCGACAGCACATCGGAATTTTATTTGGTGGGGTGCTATTACTTGTAGTGGCTATGGGGATTAGCCGCTTTGCATTCACGCCAATTCTGCCATTTATGCGTCATGATGTCGGATTTTCGTTTGAAGTTGCAGGATTTTTGGCATCGAGTAATTATATTGGCTATTTCATTGGTGCATTGTGGGCAGGATTTATCAATCGCCAAAAGAAGAACTTTTTATTGTTAAGTGTTGTCTTGAATGTCCTTTCTGTTGTTCTTATGGGAATCATTGAAATATATAGTGTTTGGCTTGTACTTCGTCTGATTGCGGGCATTACAGGGGGGCTTATTTTTGTATTAACATGTAGTATTATTATGGATTATTTAGCAAAGCATTCACTTACACGATGGTCAGGCTATTTATTTGGTGGTATAGGATTAGGAATTGCTATTTCAGGTTTATTAGTCCCTGCTATTGAAGCACGTTTTGCTTGGCAAGGTACATGGATAGGCTTAGGGATTTTATCTGCTGTTTTTTTAGTAATAACATTTATACTTTGGAGAGGCTTGCATGTACAAGATAGTGTAAAAACCGAGAAATCTTCTGATGCAAAAATGACAAAGGGCTTTATGCCATGGTTGATCGTCGCATATGGCTTTGAAGGGTTAGGCTATATTATCACCGGCACTTTTTTAGTGGATATCATTCACAATATTCCTTCACTACAAGCATACTCTTCGTATAGCTGGGTCATTGTAGGGGTAGCGGCCATCCCGTCAGCACCTGTTTGGACTGTTTTATTAGAAAAATTCTCTGCCATCAAAATTTTATTTGTCGCCTATGTATTGCAAGTAATAGGCATCTTGTTACCGGTATTTTCACAAACAGTATGGAGCGTATTATTATCGTCATTTTTATTCGGCTTAACATTTGTAGGCATTGTGACGTTAACGACCTCTTATGCACGTCAGCTATTCCCAACGCAAAGCGGTCCAGTTGTATCATTGTTAACAACGTTTTATGCATTTGGACAAATTATCGGACCAATCATCGCGGGTCAGCTTGT
Source organism: Lysinibacillus sp. NPDC059133 (assembly GCF_042755925.1). Classification (NCBI taxonomy): domain Bacteria; kingdom Bacillati; phylum Bacillota; class Bacilli; order Caryophanales; family Bacillaceae; genus Lysinibacillus; species Lysinibacillus sp. NPDC059133. Next base: position 14,158 of record NZ_JBHZDH010000079.1, read on the forward strand.
GGCGGTATATAGTAGCTACAAGGCGGCGCTTGTATTTGCAGGAGTCATTGTATTCTTTGCATTGATTGTCATGGTATTTGGACGATGGATCACTGTTAAACGACAGGTCACTTTAGACAATGCTTTACCTATCAAAACGCAATCTAGCCCTTAAATAAGAAAAGCCAGAAATTCGTTTGGGAATTTCTGGCTTTTGTTTTTACTTAAAGATGGCGTGCCTCAATCTAAATGATATAAAAAAATAAAATATAAGTCTATATCTTTTTGAGGGTATATGAAAAAATAGTAATGTGCACAAGGGACGTAACGTTATGATTCTATACAGAGATGAGGGAATTGTATGGCAAGAACGGTACCGACAGAAGAGGCGATTAAACGCTGGGATCAACATGCAGAAAGATTTACAGCAAACTACGATGAACATGGTGGCATACACCGTGAAGTATTATTAAATCCAGCCATTTTTTCATTATTAGAAGAGGTGAAAGGAAAAAGACTACTAGATGCAGGGTGCGGAGAAGGCTATTTAAGTAGAATACTTGCTCAAAAAGGGGCTATTGTCACAGCAGTTGATTATTCAGAAAAGATGCTAGAAATTGCTAGAGAAAGAACACATGAGGAAGTTCCGATACAATATAAACATGGAAATTGCGAAGAACTAGATTTTTTAGCAGATGAACAGTTCGATTGTATTGTTTCCAATATGGTCCTTCAAGATCTAGAGGATTATAAGGCAGCTTTGAGTGAAATGTATCGTCTTTTAATACCTAAAAGTACTTTCATCTTTTCAATTCTTCACCCTTGCTTTATTACGCCGAATAGTGGATGGATAAGAAATAAACGGCTTGACCAACAGTATTGGAAGGTTCAGCGTTATTTTTATGAAGGGGTATATGATCAAAAGCTTCCGCTAGATTCCGATGAAAAAATTGTATTTTATCACCGAACATTAGCGAGCTATATGAAAGCAATTATTCAAGCAGGCTTTTCTATAGAGGACGTTATCGAACCGATGCCTTCAAAAGAGATGCTAATAAAGTATCCACAATTCGAGGAAGATTTGCATTGTGCAGATTTTATCGTATTTAAATTAAGGAAATAAAGGAGCGGAGCATGTGCGTATATTTCATGTGAGTGAGGAAAGCGATATTACCGTATTCCATCCACGATTACCTGATCGACTAGATCTAGATCCAGAAAAAGGTCTAGTATGGGCAATTAACGATACATGTTTGCCTAATTTTTTAACTCCTAGAAATTGTCCACGAGTTTGCTACCATATTGGTACCAATACAACCGAACAGGATAAACGAGCCTATATAGCATCAGCATCATGTTCACATGTTGTCGTAATTGAAAGCAAGTGGTTTGAGACGATGAAAAATACGAAACTATACTTATATGAGTTTGATAGTAATGGATTTACGCTACAAGATAAAAATGCTGGTTATTATACGAGTGAAACACCCCAATATCCTATTGCTAAATTTGAAGTAGAAAATTTATTTGAGGAAATGTTTAAACGTAATGTTGAATTACGGGTAGTCGATAGGCTGTGGAACATCTATGATGAAATTCAAAAAACAACATTGAATTGGTCGATGTGCAGAATGCGATTTGCGCAACCAAGAAAATAATTAGCCAAGCCTCGTAAACACTACTGTCGCGTTTACGAGGCTTGTTATATTTAGACAGTAAGTACTAATGGGGTACTCGTTATATCAATCAATTTACTATCTTTATATGTAAATATGTATTCATAATTGACTGTTTCATCTAGCATTTTCGGTAAGTAATATTTTAAATCTGCTATTCCTACATTTTTAGGATGGAAAATCCATGATAGATCTTTCCAATCTAAAATGCCCTCTGCAACTTTAATCGGTGTCACATAATGATAGGATTCTGGCAATTCAGCAATAAAAGCATACATACAGCCAAAGTCGGTCATTCCATCCGTCCATGTTATTTTTCCTTTGAAAGTAATATCATGCAGTACAATGCCCGTTTCTTCCTTAATTTCTCGTAATGCACCAACCAGTGGAGTTTCATTTTCCTCAATCTTTCCACCTACACCGTTCCAAGCCCCCATCCACTCTGGAAAATCCCTATTTAGCAATAATATTTGGTCACCCTTTTTAAGAAAACAAATTGTAAATTCAACCAAGTCTTGTTCCTCCTTTTTAAATGATAAAATGAATTCATAAAATAAATATAGATAATAAAATAGTAGCACAAATTAGTGGAATGGTTGTCTTACTAATAAACGGTTTCACGCGTGTTGATTATCTAGTTTCTTCCAATGGAAATTAAATAAAAAGAGAGATTCTCATGTAAAATTGTTAGTTACCACACAAACAATTACGAAATGAGGAATCTCTCTTGAACCAGAATAACACGA
>NZ_JBHZDH010000080.1:0-16226 GCF_042755925.1 Lysinibacillus sp. NPDC059133
TTTCCGTTCCGACTGGGCGCTTTGCCGCTGACGCTTCGCTTTCGCGCAGAGCAGAGCTTCCTGGGGGCGTCCGATGAGCCGCTTCACTCGCGATGTTCGCTCCAGGGTCTCGGGCCAACAGATGTTTTTTGCGCGAAAGCGTAGTGCAACGAAGCGACAGCAACAGCACCGATGTTGGTCACGAAGGCGTTATCACAGGATGTGATGGTTTTAGCCTTCGTTCCTCTATTGCTGATCCCCAAGGAGTCGCCCAGTCTCCACTCCAATCAACTGATATACATAGCAAAAGTTTTATCACATGTCATTCCCAACGTTATGGTGACGAGCTACTTAAAGTAGAAGATAAGGAATTATAAAATACTTTTGTTTTATTTTCAATGTGAAAGAAGCCCCTCTATATAGACTTCATGTATAATAGGAAAGATTCCTAATTTGAAAAGAAAGTGAGTTTTTAAATATATGTACGATGTTATCGTTATCGGTGGTGGCCCATCCGGTTTAATGGCTGCTATCGCTGCTGGAGAACGTAAAAAGAAAGTATTATTACTAGAAAAAGGGACAAAGCTCGGCAAAAAATTGGCCATTTCAGGCGGTGGTCGCTGTAATGTCACAAACCGTTTGCCCGTGGAAGAAATCGTCAAGCACATACCTGGAAATGGTCGTTTTCTTTACAGCCCATTCACGGTTTACAATAACGAGGATATTATTGCATTTTTCGAAGGACTTGGTGTGGCATTAAAAGAGGAAGATCATGGGCGTATGTTTCCTGTATCTAACCGCGCGCAAGATGTTGTAGATGCACTTATTCGCCAGCTTCAGAGACTACACGTGGAAGTACGCTTAAACACACCCGTTAATAAGTTACTAATGGATGAAGAAAAAATTCTCGGGGTACGCCTTACAGATGGCACAGAAATTCGTAGTGAGGCAGTAGTCGTAGCCGTTGGTGGGAAAGCTGTTCCACAAACAGGCTCAACAGGAGATGGTTATCCATGGGCAGATCGTGCTGGCCATACAATTACAACGCTTTTCCCTACTGAGGTTCCTGTTCTATCAAAAGAGGATTTTATTCAAACTCGTGAGCTACAGGGACTTGCGTTACGTGATGTCGCTGTCTCAGTTTTAAACAAAAAGGGTAAGGCGCTCGTCACACACCAAATGGACATGCTCTTTACTCATTTCGGATTAAGCGGTCCTGCTGTTTTACGCTGTAGCCAATTTATCGTGAAAGAATTAATGAAAACAGGTTACGAGCCTGTGACAATGCGTATTCAAACACTTGTTGATTATAATGAAGAAACGTGCCTACAATATTTAAACAGACTCATTAAAGAAGATCCCAAAAAAGCGGTAAAAAATGTTTGGAAAGGAATTGCGCCTGAGCGCTGGCTACTATTTTTATGTGAGCGTGCAGATATCGATGTACAAATGACAGGTACTGAATTATCACAGGAAAAAATCCGTAACTTAGCTAGATTACTCGTCAATTTCACAATGACAGTTAGTGGTACACAATCCCTTGAAAAAGCATTTGTCACTGGTGGTGGCGTCTCTGTTAAAGAGATTGAACCAAAGACAATGGCTTCGAAGAAAAAGAATGGTTTATTTTTCTGCGGGGAAATCCTTGATATTCATGGCTACACAGGAGGCTATAATATTACGTCTGCACTCGTTACAGGACGTATTGCAGGGATGAACGCAGGAATGTAGTATACTTTGTATTTCGGACTTCTATTAGCGTTTTCCCAAAAGTTATCAACGACTTAACAGCGATTCGAGTTGCTTGCTATCATATAAAAAGCGTGTCCTGAAAACGCGGACACGCTTTTTTCAGCCTTCTTTTGACATATATACTTCCTCATATGGTTGAATGATGACAAACCCTTCACCAGAAAACGCCATTTGAATGGATTCACCACTACCTCGACCGATAAATGTTCGGAAGCTAATATCTGTTTTAAACTCGGGAGACAAATTACCTGACCACGCTACTGTGGCATGTGGATCAGTATAGATCGTTTCACCAGGCTTCACTAACAAGGTTAACGGTTCGAAATGAGTTGTAATGGCTACCTTCCCTCTTCCTTGTAAGGTTACATTAAACAACCCACCTGACATGACTCCTGCCATTTTGCGCATTAAATGAATATCCCAATCAATACTAGGCTCAAATGCGAGTAAATCATTACCGTTTACACAAATACCTTCATCCTTTAGATCGAAGACCGTTATTTTTTTCCCTTGATCGGCTAAATAAAGTCGCCCCTTACCTTTCGCTTTCATAAGTTGTGTACCTTCGCCGGTTAATGCCTTTTTAAACATTTTACCTAAGCCATGCTCCAACACACGCTCACGCTCAAATTTAATATCTCCTACGTAAGAAATCATCGCGCCCATTTTCGACCAAACCTCGCCATTTAGGTTGACCTCTAATACACGCTCAGTTTCTAACTCGAAATATTCATTTTCGTTGTCGTCCTGCTGTGTTTTATTAATAAACTCATTTAAAGAAAATTTCCCCATATCACATTGCCTCCTTATTTATTTTTATATACGTTTTAACTTTGGGAAAGATTCAATCAAAATCAATTATGCCTCGGCATAATTGCGTCCGGAATCGGCTTTGTGCTTGTCACACCCGCTGAAAAGCAGCTTAATCCGCAATCATCTCACCACCTATAGAAGTAGGAGACTTCTGTAGCTGACGCTTCGCTTTTGCTACAAAAAAATAATTGCTGAAATAAGTTAAAAACGAAAGGTGGTGACCAAAAAACATTTGTTTGATGTCGTTCTCTTGAAAATCGATTAATGAACCTCGCATTTGCTTTCCGTTACAAAATTTCTCTTTTGGTAGCGAAATCACTTTATTTCCCGTAATGATATTGACATCAGACATCGACTGTTATACATTAAACAGAGATTAATCAAGTGTTATATAACAACAGCTACAAAAAAAGACCATACAAGCGTCATGTGCGAAATGACACTCATATGGCCAATACCTTCAAGTGCGAATTGAAAGTAAAATTTATTGTGTAGCGGAGACGTCTCCAACCTTTTCAGAAGCTTGTTTTAACGCTGTTCGTTTACGTACATCTGCACGTAATGTTAATGAAATAATTAATGAAGCAGCTATTAATCCTGTAAACACATAGAATACTGGAATATAACTTCCATAAGAGTTTTTAATTGTGCTCACTAAAAGCGGTCCAAAAATACCACCTAATGACCAAGTCGTTAATAAATAACCATGAATAACTCCAAGTTGTTTCGTACCGAATAAATCACTTGCAAATGCAGGTAGATTTGAGAAACCTCCACCATAGCAACTAACAACTAAGAAAATAAGCGCTTGGAAAATAATAACGTTTGTTGTATGTGGTAAGACGATAAATGTAACTAGCTGTGCGATAAAGAAAATTACAAAGACGTTCGAACGACCAATATAATCAGACACAGCAGCCCATATTAAACGACCACCACCATTAAATAATCCCATTATTCCTACCATTGTTGCGGCTCCCGCAACTGATAATCCTACAATTTCTTGAGCCATTGGAGATGCAACAGAAATCATCATAATACCTGCTGTTACGTTTACTAAATGCATCGACCAAAGCATCCAGAAATGCTTAGTTTTTACAGCTTCACGTGCTGACATGACAGCTAAATCTTTTTTCACTACTTCTTTACCATTATCTGCAGCAGCCTTCATATTCGCTGGCATATAACCAGGTTTAGGCGGTGCTATATATGAAGCCCCTAAAATCATTAACGTGAAATAACTTGCCCCTAAAATAAAGTACGTTGTAGAAATACCTACAGCCTCCATTAAGTTAGCTGCGACTGGCGCTGTAATAAGTGCCCCTGATCCAAATCCAAGTACAGCCATACCCGTTGCTAAACCGCGGCGATCTGGGAACCATTTTACTAATGTCGATACAGGTGCAATATAACCAATACCCATACCCAGTCCACTTAGTAAACCATATGTTAACCAGTACATTGTTACGGAATCCATGGAAATCGCTACACCCGCACCAGCTTGTCCTGCCCCAAATAGAACAGCTGCTATCATCGCAGATTTACGTGGCCCCATTTTTTCTACTAAGTTACCAAATAATGCTGCTGAAAAACCAGCAAGCCCCATCATTATTGTGAAGGCAACAGTTACGTTTGTTTCACTCCATCCCATTTCTGTGACAATCGGTAGCTTGTATACACTGTATGCATATGCTCCACCGATTGAAAGGTGAATAGCGATTGCGGATAATGCAATTAACCATCTATTTTTATTCATAATTTCTCTTTTCTCCCCTCTTTTGCTACCTGTGAAAGTTTTATGAACGTCCATGTAAAACAATTTAACACTTAGAATTATTCAAATGCAAGATGTTTTTAAAAAAAATATTATTTCTCCAAAAAGTTTTTTATTTTTTACCCTAATAATCTTATAACGAAAACACTACAGTCTCTAAGTAAATAGATGTTTATTAAACGAAAACTACAACATTTTTTAGCTAATATTATTTTTCTACTCTATTATCCAACTCTACATAAATTATTTTGATATAATTAATCTTGTGCATATTTTCACATGCAATCTATGTATATTCACTTTTTCTAACGCTTATTATTTCTTCGTGGTTTTTTATAGGCTCACGAACAAATATCCATAAAGTAGAAATTCCGTGAACAAAAGAGAATTTCGAAGACGAAATAAAGAAATTTCTTTCATGCAAAAAGAAACTTAAAAACCATGTCAAATGATTCGTTTAACTTTTAATGGATATTCAATTAAATAAATACAATACACATTGTGCATACTTCAAAACGAATAATCATTACCTATTCATTTTTATTATTCAAATATATATTTTTTCTTTTAAAAAGAATTCTATACATTTTTTTTAGCTATGGCTAGTTATGCTTTTCAAACTTAAAAACAACTAAACCAATCAGCTATAACAGAAATATTTGCTATAGTGCACAAGTGAAAAAAGTACTTTTTAACTAAATATTGTTAATGAATACGGAACCCAATTATGGATCTTTTTATGTAAATCTCAACATATTCTATATTTGATTTTTTTAGTGTTTGTTATTTTAATACTTCAATTATCACTTTGGTTCCTTTTAAAGAGATGTGTATTTGATGATTGACAGTCAATTTCAGACGATTGTCATTACATATTTCATAATGAATTTCACAATTAATCTAGTCATGAATCAAAAAGAGATGCTCTGGAATAAATCGAGCTTCTCTTTCCTTTCTATTAAAAATAAATGATAAATACAATTATTAGTGGCACTAGTGCAATAAATGAACCGATTGATATATAATGTCTTTTTTCCTCACGCCCATAATAATAGTCAATCACAATTGTGCTTATCGTGGCGACAGCTAAAAATCCGAATATTGCAGCTGTATATATAAACCAACCATATATATTAAATAAAATTAAAGCCGCCCCTTGTATAAACTTAGCAACATACGTTGTACTTTGATGGCCTGCATTTATATATTTTGGCTCCTTTGGAATGCTAAACTTTTTTCGAATTGCTTTTTCTAAAAGCCACCCTAGAAAGAGAACAATTATTAAAAATGTAAGCATCTCACCGAAACTAATATCTTTTTCATCTTTTTGCATAAGGGCAATAAATGCCGAGGCAGTATCGTCATCTGTTACTTTGTAGAATATATTAGTATGTCGATCGCTAAAAGCTAGCTGCCCATCGTTTAAGAACATTTTTAACTGCATAACCTGCCCATTGTCAAACTCCACCCATACATCACGATATGCATAGTAATCACTATCTTTCTTCGATATAACTGCCTTTTGGAGTGTATTCGCAATGAGCGTTGTTTCCAAATCTTTTTTATAAGTCTGTTGCACTAAGATCCAACCAGTTCTTCCAGCCTTAAAGAAATCTTCCTCCCAATTTTGTGCAATCGTAAATCGTTTAATATTTTCATGTTGGGCTAGCTCAACAATCGTAGCATACTTTGCTACATCTTCTTGCTTCCATGGACCAATTACAATCAAAAAGAATAACGTCACGACTGTCCCAATGATAATCGCTGGATATTGCCATCTACGAGGTTGTTTATCTTGCTGAACTACATTGTGCAAAATACGCTCCTGCAATTGTTGGGAGAAACGTGGGGCTTCTCCAAGCTCTTTATCCAGTTTATCCTTAAAAGATGTCATCTTCCAGCACCTCCCAATGGCTTTTGTCCAGTTTTCCCTGCAAAATTTGTCTAGCTCTACGCAGTCTTGTTTTCACTGTATTTTCTGTACACCCAAGAACCTCTGCTATCTCCCGAACCTTTAATTCTTGATAATAATAAAGAATGATAACTTCTCTATAGATGATCGGAAGCTCAAACAAAGCTGCTGTCACAATTCTTCGCTCATCCTTTTCAAGTAAATTTGTTTCAGGCGACCGTTTACTGACCCCAATGTGCAGCTTTTTAAATAAAATATGACGCTTATTTTTCCAGCTTCGTAAATAGTCATGGCTTTTATGTACTGTTATTTTTACTAAATATGTTTTTAGTGAGGATCGTTGTTCAAAGCTCTCCTGTTGCCGATAATAAGCAAAAAATACATCTTGAACAATTTCTTCTGCAATAGCCCAATCTTTAACATATAGATAAGCTACACGAAGGCAATATTCACCATGCTCCTCCATAATATTTGCTAAATGCTCACTCAAACAAACACCTCCTATTCACACTATAGTCGTATCGAAATCTCAGTTGGTTTCAGTAGAAAAGAAAAAAAGCGCCCAAATATTGGACACTTTTTACATTATTATTTAACGACGATATTAACAAGTTTGCCTGGGATGACAATTATTTTTACTAAGTTTTTGCCTGCCATGTACTCTTGTACTTTGTCATCTGCAAGTGCTACTTTTTCGATTTCTTCTTTTGAAGCATCTTTCGCTACGATGATTTTTGCACGTACTTTGCCGGCCACTTGAACTGCGACTTCCACTTCATCATCAACAAGTTTAGACTCATCATATATTGGCCATTCCTTGTATGAAAGTGTTTCGTCATGGCCTAATATCTGCCATAACTCTTCTGCAACGTGTGGAACCATTGGAGCTAGCATTTTCACAAAACCTTCAGCGTATTCTGTTGGAATTACATCCGCTTTGTAGCAATCATTGATGAATACCATCATTTGTGAAATAGCTGTATTGAAGCGAATACCTTCATAATCCTCTGTCACTTTTTTCACAGTTTGATGATATGATTTTTCAAGTGTTTTGTCATCAGAAGCTTGAATTTTCGCAGCGATTGTACCATCTTCATTGACAAATAGACGCCAAATACGATCTAAGAAGCGACGTGCCCCGTCCAAGCCATTTGTTGACCATGCAACAGATGCTTCTAGTGGACCCATGAACATTTCATATAGACGTAAAGTATCCGCACCGTGTGAAGAAATGATTTCATCCGGGTTAACGACATTGCCTTTTGATTTAGACATTTTTTCATTACCTTCACCAAGAATCATCCCTTGGTTAAATAATTTGTGGAATGGCTCTTTCGTGTGTACAACGCCTAAATCGTATAATACTTTGTGCCAGAAGCGAGCGTATAGTAAGTGTAATACTGCGTGCTCTGCCCCACCGATATAAATATCGACTGGTAACCAGCGTTTCAGTAATTCAGGGTCCGCAATTGCTTCTTTATTTGTTGGGTCAATATAACGTATGAAGTACCAGCTAGAACCTGCCCACTGTGGCATCGTGTTCGTTTCGCGACGACCTTTTTTGCCTGTTTCAGGATCAACAACATTTACCCATTCAGCAATGTTCGCTAACGGAGATTCACCCGTACCTGAAGGACGAATATTATCTGTTTTTGGTAGCACTAATGGTAATTCTGATTCCGGTACTGGCGTCGTTGTACCATCTTCCCAATGAATCATAGGAATTGGCTCTCCCCAGTAACGTTGACGAGAGAATAACCAGTCGCGAAGACGGTAAGAGATTTTCTTTTCCCCTACTTCTTTTTCCTCAAGCCATTGAATTGCCTTAGCAATACCATCCTCTTTGTTTAAGCCATCAAGGAAGTCAGAGTTAATATGTTTACCATCCCCTGTGAATGCTTCTTTGCTAATGTCTCCACCTTCAAGGACAGGAATAATTTCTAAACCAAATTCTGTTGCGAATTCATAGTCGCGCTCATCATGTGCTGGAACTGCCATGATAGCACCTGTACCATATGATACTAATACGTAATCCGCAACCCAAATCGGCATTTTTTTACCGTTAATCGGATTAATTGCATAGGCACCTGTGAATACGCCTGTTTTTTCTTTTGCTAAATCTGTGCGTTCTAAATCAGATTTCAATTTTACTTTATCTAAATAAGCTTCAACAACTTGTCGTTGTTCCGTAGTTGTAATTTGCTCCACTAATTTATGCTCAGGTGCAATAACACAGTATGTAGCACCAAATAACGTATCAGGACGAGTTGTAAACACTGTGAAGTTTTCATCTGTTCCATCTATACTAAATGTTACTTCTGCACCTTCCGAACGACCAATCCAGTTACGTTGCATATCCTTAATAGACTCTGGCCAATCAACTTCCTCTAAGTCATCAATTAAACGATCAGCATAGGCAGTAATTTTAAGCATCCATTGCTTCATTGGACGACGTTCTACAGGGTGACCACCACGCTCTGACTTTCCATCAATAACTTCTTCGTTTGCAAGTACCGTTCCAAGTGCTGGACACCAGTTTACAGCTACTTCATCTACATAGGCTAAGCCTTTTTTATGAAGTTGGATAAAGATCCATTGTGTCCATTTATAGTATTCTGGATCTGTTGTGTTAATTTCACGATCCCAGTCATAGCTAAAGCCTAACTCTTGGATTTGGCGCTTAAATGTTGCAATATTTTTCGCTGTAAATTCTGCTGGGTCATTTCCTGTATCAAGTGCATATTGCTCTGCAGGTAAACCGAATGCATCCCAGCCCATAGGATGTAGGACGTTATAGCCTTGCATACGCTTGAAGCGTGAAAGGATGTCTGTCGCTGTATAGCCCTCTGGATGCCCTACATGAAGACCAGCACCAGATGGATATGGGAACATGTCTAACGCATAAAATTTTGGCTTTTCTGTTTCATTTTCAGTTTTAAACGTTTTATTATCAGCCCAATATTGCTGCCACTTTTTTTCGATTTGTAGATGATTAAAACTCATTATTTTTCCTCCTTTGAATGTGTCATGCTCTTCAATTCAAGAATTGACAAAATATTTGAAAAATAAAAAAACTCGTCCCTTTCTTCATTAGAAAGGGACGAGAGAATTCGTATCTCCCGCGGTACCACCCACATTAGTGATCACACTCGGCTTTAGCTTCCTTAACGCGGAAGGAACGGCACGAGCTGTTTCACTCGGGCAGACTCAGAAGGCGAGTTCAATTTGCTTTCCTACTAGCTCCCACCAACCGCTAGCTCTCTAAAAAGAAACACAAATTTACTATTCCTCATCATTGTCTTACATGTATTGCATTTATTCTAATGGAAAGTACTGAAAAGCACAAGACTTTGTTTACATACTACCCATTATTGAACAATTAAATTCTCTTTTTCTTTTGGTTGGGATAATTCCTGACATTCACGGAAAGCAAAGTGCTTACATCCAATACATTTATTTGTATCTAAATAACTTAAAGCTTTATTTATCGCTTCTCCTGTATGCGGATAAAAATTATCCTCACCAATTTCATCATATAGGCCATTGTGCTGTAGTACCCTTTTTAATTCATCTTGTACACCTGTAACTAAAATGGTGCCGCCCTGCGTTTTGAAATTTTGAATGATATTGCTAAAATATGCTTCACCTGTTGAATCCATAAAGGGCACTTTACTCATGCGTAAGATTAAAACTTTTTGCTGATGCTGAACGGAACTTACAATTGCCTCTTCAAAATTTTGGGCTGCACCAAAGAAAAGCGGGCCCTCAATTGTATAAATACTAATTTGTGGACAGTCACGATTCTGATGAACAGCATGTGATTGCACTTTTCCGCTCTTTAACGAATGGTCTGGTAATACTTTTGTTACCACAAGCTTTTCGCTCATACGCTTTGCAAATAATACGACTGCTAATACGAGCCCAACCTCTACAGCTAATGTTAAACTTGTAAAAACAGTAAGAAGAAACGTAATGGCTAAAACGAGGGAATCTCCTGATTTTAATTTAACGATATGCCCAAAATGCTTTTGCTCACTCATATTCCAAGCAACAACCATTAAAACTGGAGCCATACTTGCTAATGGAATATGTGAAGCAAAGGGCGCTAGTAATAATAAAGTGACTAATACAAATACACCGTGAATAATACCTGATATTGGTGATACTGCACCTGTTTTAATATTTGTCGCAGTACGCGCAATAGCCCCTGTCGCAGGGATCCCCCCAAAGAAAGGAGTGACGATATTAGCAATTCCTTGACCAACAAGTTCGCGATTACTATTATGTTTTGTATTTGTCATTCCATCCGCTACTACTGCAGATAGAAGTGATTCAATTCCGCCTAGCATAGCAATCACAAAGGCTGGTCCAATAAGTAGCTGAATTCGCTCCCATGTGATATCTGGAATCGCAAAATTCGGTAATGTATTAGGAATTTGACCATAAGCTGTTGCTATTGTGGCAACTTGACCAGAAAAAAAGAACGTTGCAACTAGTGTAGAAACAACAATGCCTGCTAACGCCCCTGGAACTTTGGGTAAAACTTTCGGTGTTATTAAAATAATGATAAGACTAATGATCGCCGTTAAAACACTATAAAAGTTTGTCGTACCAATATGCATAACAATTTCTTTTACATTGTCAATAAAATACTCATGTCTTTTAATATTTGTTAAACCTAAGAAATTGGCAATTTGGCCTGTAAAGATAATAACTGCAATTCCTGCTGTAAAACCTATCGTCACGGGACGGGGAATAAATTTTATTAATGAGCCAAGTTTAAAAATACCCATTAAGCACAAAATAATCCCGGCCATTAATCCAGCGATAAGTAAATTTTCATAGCCATACGAAATGACTATCCCTAACAAAATTGGCACAAACGCACCTGTAGGTCCTCCGATTTGAAACTTCGAACCACCAAAAAGAGAAATAAGTATTCCAGCAATAAAAGCTGTATATATTCCATACTCAGGCTTAACACCTGACGCAATGGCAAAGGACATTGCCAGTGGTATTGCTACAATCCCGACAATAGTCCCTGAGATTAAATCTTTCTTCAAATGATGAACAGAATATCCTTCATATCGCCCTGTAAACAGTGACTTCATCTATAAATCTTCCCTTCAAAATAATAAGCAAGGTAAATGTTTCATAAGAACACAGTCTACAAAATTTACATATCTTCTTCATTATTTTCGTTAATAGTCATTTCTTCTAATCTTGTAATTGTATTTATTAAGTGATTGTTGAAAATATCTTTTGTTACACCTAGTAATTCTCCAATCATCGGATCGCTTAAAGAATAGTAAACTTTTTTCCCCTCTTTCGTCCCATACACAATATTTTTACCTCGTAATACACTTAATTGCTGAGAAACAGCTGAGCCCTCTTTTTCTAAGCAGCTTTGAATTTCATTGACATTTTTCTTACCGTCTACTAGTAATTCCAATATTCTAATTCGTAATGGATGTGCTAAAGCTTTAAAAAAATCTGCCTTAAATTGCTGCAAGCTCTCTTCCACATAAATCCCTCCACGGAACTTCATTTTCATATATTCAAATATTTGAATATGTATGATTGATTGTACGCTACTATAAGCAAACTTTCAATATCAAACATTAAAAAATGAGCAAAAAACGTGTTTCCCACACAGTTTTTGCTCGTTTTCGGAAATTTTTTGTTAAATTTAACCTATTAATCTATCACTGTTTTATTCTTTCGTAAAGGATAATCATAGATAAGGCATGGAATAATTGCAAACAATACTATAATTACTAGGATTAATACGAGTACAATCATGCCAAACTGATCGACCATAATACCACCAAATAGAGGGCCAATCATACGACCAGTTGTTGCCGCACTATTAATAATCCCTTGATAAAAGCCCTGACGCCCTTTTGGTGCAAGCTGATTGGCGATGGTAGGTAAAGCAGGCGTATAAAACATTTCACCAAAAGTTAGCACTACCATTGCTGCTCCAAACATTTTAAAATCACTTGCAAATGCAATGATTCCAAAGGATATTGCGATAAGGATAACGCCAAATACTAATTGACGCTTTAATTTATTTTCCCAACGTTTCACTAGCGGCGCAATTAGCGGTTGCCCTAAAACGATAAGCAGACCATTAATAGTCCAAAGTAAGCTGTACTGTTTCAATCCTAATCCTAGATCTTGCGTATAGGAAGAAATAGTCGCACTCCATTGTGAATAAGCGAGCCAGCATAGTACAGAGGAAGAACTTATAATTAATAATGCATAAAACGGCGCTTTATTTATAATTCGCTTACTTTCACCCACGACATTCTTCGGTGCAATGCTCCCCGCTTCTAATCGTTTAAAAGTAAAAAACGCTATAAAAAAGAACAAAATATACATAGCTAAGTTGACCTTAAAGACGTAGTCAAATTTATAATCAGCAACAACGCCGGCAAGTGCAGGACCAATTGCTACTCCTAAATTTTGAGCTAAATAAATTGCGTTAAAGGCCTTTCGTCCACCCTCAGGCCACGCAGTTCCAGCTAAAGCAAACATTCCTGGGAATACAATACCTCCACTAAAGCCGAGTATCGTTAAAATCCACACATAATGTGGCCAGCCGTGCCAAATCGTTAAAGCTATTAATGAGGCAATCGTTAACAGAATGCCTAGCATTGTTGATTTATAGCCACCTATTCTATCAAATAAATAACCACCTAAGAGATTTCCTATTACGCCAGCAGCAGAATTCAGCATCAACACAAAGCCAGCCATCGCAAGGGACTTCCCTAAATAATCGTGCATATAAATGGCATTTAAAGGCCATAAAAATGAATTGCCCGTCGTGTTCACAAGCATTCCAATAATTAAAAACCAAACACTTTTTGGCATAGAATGACCTCCATTACTTCGCTACTCTAAATAGTTAGTTTATGTTGAAAAATACAAAAGCACAAGAAAAATAAATTTACTCTTTTTACATAGGCTTTAAACTACTTTTTGTGTAGGTTTCAGTCGGCCCTCCTCATGATTTTCTCCGGTCCAAGTACTTTTCGCTCGGCTCCCCCACGGTTTGCTCCAGTCATCCACATAATTATTAAATTCTTCCCTCATGACGGAAACACCAGCACGTGATAAAATATAGTGTTAGAGGAGTGAAATAAATGACAGAAACAAACTTTCCTTTTCCTTCAGATGGAAAAAGATATTATACATGGAATCGCTATTTACGTGAGCAATTTGGTCATAAAGTTTTTAAGGTAGCACTAGACGCAGGCTTTGACTGCCCAAATCGTGATGGTACGGTTGCCTTCGGAGGTTGTACGTTTTGTAGTGCAGCAGGTTCAGGTGATTTTGCGGGCAACAAAGTTGATCCTATCGAGGTGCAATTTGCTGAAATTCGTGACAAAATGCATCAAAAGTGGAAAGATGGCAAATACATGGCTTACTTCCAAGCATATACAAATACACATGCACCACTTCCTGTATTAAAGGAAAAATTTGAAGCAGCATTGGCTCAAGAGGGTGTTGTTGGATTATCCATCGCAACACGCCCAGACTGTCTACCAGATGATGTAGTTGAATATTTAGCTGAATTAAATGAGCGCACCTATTTGTGGATTGAGCTCGGGCTTCAAACTGTGCATGAAAAAACTGCAAATCTTATCAACCGTGCCCACGATTATGCAACATATGTGGAAGGTGTTGAAAAGCTACGAAAGCATGGTATTCGTGTATGCTCTCACATTATTAATGGCCTTCCTCTTGAAGACTATGACATGATGATGGAAACTGCTCGTGAAGTCGCAAAGCTTGATGTACAAGGCATTAAAATTCATTTACTACACCTTTTAAAAGGTACACCAATGGTTAAGCAATATGAAAAAGGCATGTTAGAATTTTTAGATCAAGACGTTTATACGAAGCTTGTAGCCGATCAACTTGAAATTCTACCACCAGATATGGTTATTCACCGTATCACAGGCGATGGACCAATTGATTTAATGATTGGCCCGATGTGGAGTGTTAATAAATGGGAAGTATTAAATGGAATTGATGCAGAGCTTGAACGCCGTGGAAGCTGGCAAGGGAAATTTTATCAAGCTGAGGTTACGAAATGAAGCTACAACGCGTTTTACAATATGCACAACAGCTAATAGAGGATACAGTTGAAGAGGGCGACACTGTAGTGGATGCCACAGCAGGAAACGGCCACGACACATTGTTTTTAGCACAACTTGTCGGCGATGAAGGTCAAGTATACGCCTTTGATGTTCAAAAGAGCGCTGTTGATGCAACTCTCTTTCGCCTTTTAGATAATGGCTTAGAGCATCGTGCACTTGTTTTACATAGAGGGCATGAAGAAGTAGCCAACTATGTTCACAAGCCAGTAGCTGCAGCAATTTTCAATCTTGGTTATTTGCCTGGTAGTAATCACGACATCGTTACACAGCCAAATACTACGATACAAGCAATTGAAGATTTGCTAAAGCTGCTCAAAATCGGTGGTCTTATTGTCCTTGTCATTTATCATGGCCATCCGGGTGGTAAAGAAGAACGAGATGCTGTGATAGAATATGTCAGTCAACTTCCCCAAAAATATGTACATGTATTAAAATACGAGTTTTTAAATCAACAAAATGATCCACCTTTTGTAATTGCTTTAGAAAAAACAAAAGATTATTCGTTAAGTTAATTAGATAGTTTAATTTTTATTTAAGGCATGATTCCTACAGCACATTGGAATCATGCCTTTTAATTTAACTTTTACCGAAATGACCGACATCGTGTCGGCCCTCATGTTGTTGTTACTGACGCTTCGCTTTCGCACAAAAAAACATCTGCAGGCCTAAGCACAAAGCTGATTTTAGACGCAATTACGCCGAGGGATATTTGTAAAAAAATATCCCCCGATGGCGCGGGGGATATGGAGGAGTACTTAATTATTTTTTCATGTCAAATTACCTTAATTAACTTAGCTTAGTTAGATTTTAAAAGTGTTTGTTGTTTCCCTTGCATCCACATATCGTTGATTTACTTTGTCCCAATCAACAGTATTCCACCAATTCGTAACAAACTCAGGTCGGCGATTTTGATATTTCAAATAATAGGCATGTTCCCATACATCAATAATGAGTAGAGGAATTTTCCCTTCTTTTAAAGGCGTGTCTTGGTTAGCTGTACTCATAATGGTTAATTGTTCGCCATCTAGCACTAGCCATCCATATCCACTTCCAAAGCGGGAAATGGCTGCTTTAGAAAGCTGATCTTGAAAATTATCAAATGTTTTAAAATAATAATCGATCGCCTTTCCAATATCAGCATTTGCCTCACCACCACCATCGGGACTCATCAATTCCCAAAATAAACTGTGGCAATAGTGTCCCCCACCATTATTTTGTACGTCTGTTTGAATGTCAGTTGGAAGCATCTCAAGATTTCTTAATAAATCTTCCAACGACTGATCTTGTAAATCCTTATGATCTTCTAATGCCGCATTTAAATTATTTACATACGTAGCATGATGCTTGGAATGATGAATTTCTAACGTTCTAGCATCAATATAGGGCTCCAACTGATCATAGTCATATGATAGTTTCGGTAAATGGAACACGGTCAATTTTTCACCTCCTCCCGAAAAGTTTCTTAAAGGAAAGATAATTTCCTTAAGACAAAATATACCTTCTTTTTCTATTACCGTCAATAGAAATTTTATTTTCTTTTATAGCTTTTTACCGAAATATGTAAACGACTTCACAGGAAACAAGAACAGATTTTAGTATTAATCCTTTTTTATTGCCTATCACCAAAGGTTGTGGATGGCATTTATTAAAACATATGCTTTTATATAAGTTGATTGGAGTGGAGGCTGGGTGACTCCTTGGGGATTAGCGATAGAGGGAACGAAGGCTAAAACCATCACGTCCTGTGATAACGCCTTCGTGACCAACTTCGGTGCCGCTGCCGCTTCGCTTTCGCGCAAAAAACATCTGTTGGCCCAAGCGGCTCATC
>NZ_JBHZDH010000081.1:0-5062 GCF_042755925.1 Lysinibacillus sp. NPDC059133
TTCGTAATTGTTTGTGTGGTAACTAACAATTTTACATGAGAATCTCTCTTTTTATTTAATTTTCATTGGAAGAAACTAGATAATCAACACGCGTGTTTCAATTATTTTGAAATTACTTTTTTTTAGGGATAAAAGCGCTTTAATAACGAGAAGGTGTATAATTAAGATGGATATATAAAGACACTTACTGTCATTGTTCGTAGTAATTTATAATTTTTATGTAAACGGTTTCTTTATAGTAGTTTTAACGTTGTACCGCAGAATACTAAAATTCGACAAAAGTACTTGTTATTTTTATAATAGAATTAATGACTAACAAGTATCGATATTTGGTACTGCATTAAAAATTATTATTAAATAACAATGATTTTTTACGGAGGTTAAAATTTTATTGTATTTAAGTAGATTTTGGATTGTTTAATTTCTATATGTTATCCTATAATCAGTAAAAAAAGTTCAGGAATGGTTGTAGAGTATGTTGTTTTAGAAATATGAATAATGATTGTAAAATAATATTTGGATGAATTAGAGGTGAAAAAGGAATGTTTGGGCTTACAAAAGAAGAAATTATGTTAATGCTTGAGAAGGTAGGATTAGAAGAGAGACAAAAAAATGCAATTGCGGACATCCTGCATCTTAACAATTTGCGAATCGAGCAACAACTTGCATTTATTATCCACTTAGTTATGGACGAGCGCGAAAGAAGTATTACCAACAATACATATTTAAATTAAAAATGTTGTAGGATAAGAAATTTAATTTTTTCACACATACCATATAGTTTGTTATAGAAAAAACGAATTGACTAGAAATCATGTTCAAAAATAATAACACTTTAAAATGATTGTAACTATTATTTTATCCTACTTATAGATGAATAAAATCACAAGTGCTATGTATTTACTAAATGCACTTGTGATTTTTTAAGTTCTTTCAGCGGGTGTTTGGACACCCTCTGAAAGAACTTAAAGCCTCCGGCGGATGTCACGGAATCGGAAGGGAGTTCTTTGTGCACGCACAAAGCCGATTCCGGACGCAATAATGCCGAGGCATTATTGATTCTTGTTTAAAGTTTGTATATTTCCATGGCTGCCTGTTTAATCAAATACAAACTCTTTCTGAAATGGCAAAATTTGAAACTTTTTTATTTTTCAGAACGTATAGAGATAAGAGAGAACAGAACAGGGAGGGTAGTACTGTGAAGCAAGCGTTACTGATACTGGATGTTCAAAATGATTACTTTAGTGATCAAGCTAGAATGCCTGTAGCAAAGAATCAGATTGAGCCAACATTAAATTGCATTAATAATCTTATTAAAAGGGCTGAAAAATCAAATGTTCATATCATCTATATTAGGAATGAGTTTGAGCGGACACATGTGCTGTCGAATCTTTTACGAAAATTCACTGCGTTAAAAGGAAGTAAAGGTGCTGAATTGGATGAACGACTATTAAGAGTTGAGGGTGTGTATTTTTCAAAAAATAAAGCGGATGCATTTAATAATCCCAGCTTAGTAACGTATTTAAAGAATAATGACATAAACCAATTAATAGTAACGGGTGCATTTATAGAAGGCTGTGTCACTGCAACAGTGAAAGGGGCTCTAGCTAGAAATTTTGCTGTAACAGTTGTGAGAGATGCAGTCGCAGGTGCTACAGATCAACGTAAGGAAGTAGCCTTAACAAAGCTAGCTACACAAGACATCTTAATCCTTACTTCGCAGCAGGTTTTTGAAAGTGAAAATGACAAAGGGGAAATTTGAAATGACACTTTTACAACGATTAATCGAGCAAGCTAAAAACCCACGAGGATTCGTAGGCTCACTGATGCTACGAATTATGAATAAGGCACATAGCGGTATGAATACTTGGCTCATGAAACAGGAAGCTGTAAATGATGGCAATATTGTGTTAGATATTGGATGTGGAGGTGGAAAAACACTTCAATCCTTATCGAAAATGAATCCAAGTGGTAAAATTTATGGTATAGACTTTTCTGCGCAGGCTGTTAAAGATTCTACGAAAACCAATCAAATGGATGTAGCAAATGGAAAAGTGATCGTGACGCAAGCAAGTGTTTCGAGCATTCCGTACACAGATAAGTTTTTCGATACGATTACAGCGTTCCAAACACATTATTTTTGGCCTGACTTAGCTAATGATGTGAAAGAAGTATATAGAGTGTTGAAGGACGATGGGAAGTTTATCATCATTTCGGAGCTCTATAAAATTAATTATCATATGAAAGCCTACAAAACAAAACCTGAAATCAAGCAGTTGTTTGAAAGTGTTGGGTTTCAAACTGTTACTATAAGAGAAAACACGCAAAAAGGATGGCTTTGTATTACAGGGATTAAATGAACCATAAAAAATGGAGGATATATGAATGAAAAGATGTGAATGGGTAAAGTTAGATGAACCTTTATATGTTGAGTATCATGACAAGGAATGGGGTATTCCTGTCCATGATGATCAGTATTTATTTGAGATGCTCTGTCTAGAAGGGGCACAGGCTGGTCTTAGCTGGTGGACGATTCTACAAAAAAGAGAGGGCTACCGGGCAGCTTTCGACCAATTTGATGCTTCGAAAATCATTCTCTATACGGAGGACAAGCTACAGGAGCTTAGACAGGATTCTCGCATTGTCCGAAATAAGCTTAAAATTGCTAGTGTTGTAACGAATGCTCAAGCCTTTCTACGGATACAGGAGCAATATGGCTCCTTCTCTGAATATATTTGGGGCTTTGTAGACCATCAGCCGATTATCAATGAATGGTCGTCCATTGCAGACGTACCTGCTACAACAGAAATTAGTGAACGCATGAGCAAGCAATTAAAAAAAGACGGTTTTAAATTTGTTGGTAGTACGATTTGCTATTCATTTATGCAGGCAACAGGGATGGTAAATGACCATGTCGTAGATTGTATTTGTCGCAGTGAGGGGGTAGTTGATGAAAATTGAAGCGATTAAGGCTCAATTAGTAAGGCAGGCAACGATCTTTGAAACGGGTGGGATTAGACCTACACATGACCTGCTAGAAAGCTGGATTGGCTATGTAGGCTGGTCATTACCATCTGAGCAATTGCCACAAGGGTTTCAGCCACTTGCTACATTATTTTTAAAGGAGCTGCCTTTTGTACCCGCATCGCTTCAACATATTGAGCTGCTAACGCTATTTATCAATGAAGACATATTTGATCACCTTATAGAGGATGATCTTAGCCGTTTTTTTGAAATAAAAGCATATACTTCTCTAGAAGGTTTAGTCCAGCAAACTTGGCAACATGACCGTATTCGAGCCTTCCCACTTATTTCGAAATGGATTGACAATGATTATCCGACATGGGATGGGGGAGGGATTCCATCTGATGTAGAGGATGAAATATTGAGGCTAGAGCATGAGGAAGATGTTGAGTACTTCGATGATATCGTAGAGGAAATATACGCCGTGCATAAAATTGGCGGCTATCCAGCTTTTTGCCAAAGTGGTCGTGATTACGGTGAGGAGTTTCCCTTTGTATTCCAGATTGCCTCTGACGGGAAAGCATATTTTAATATCGTCGATAATGGGAATTTCTATTTCTTTTTTAATCGTGAGCAAAATGAGTGGCGTGTTTATTGCGATTTTTATTAGCGATAAAACCATTTTTACGTTCAAACAGCAAGGTTACAGTGATAATCCATTGATGGCATGATTAGGAGGAATGAAGATGCGGAGGCATACTTCCGAAATTAGAAAAGTAAAGAAGGAGAGAAAAATGGGGAATAAAACGGTCATTAAGAGCGGTATTAGTTTTGGCTCGGTATTGGCCATTACTATTTCTTGGAGTGTCAATCATTCGATCATCTGGGCAATCATACATGGTTGTTTAAGTTGGTTGTATGTCATTTATTACGCAATATTTAAATAAATAGTGAATAGCATGTGAAATTCAATCATGGAACGGGCTGAATGTGGAACCTGACGCTGTGCAATTGTTTAGCGATACATTGCATCGTATACATACAATAGTGAATGTGCTTCGTTCATAACTTTTGAGTATTTAGCATAAATAACTAAGTGCTCTTTTAATGAAAAGCTCATATTATGAAAGATTACTAACATCTTTCCATGTATCGTAGAAGAAAGGTTGATAGGATGACACATCAAGTAACCGCCACAAGCAATTTTGATTTTAATGCTTCAGGCGTTGATGAAATATTACAAAATGTAGCATTTATATTATCTACTTTCGTAATATCTTGCCCTTTATACAGAGATTTTGGTTTTAGACTAGACACTCTTCCACCTTTCCAGCTTGCCAAAAGACGTAATACTGCACGTCTTTTAGAAAGCATTCAACGTTTCGTGCCACAAGCTATAGTAATCGATGTAGATTATCTTGGAGATGCATATGTAGGAAAATTAGAACCAGTTGTGAAAGTCATCGTAAACGAATAAACGATTAAGATGTAGATTGTCCTTTCCTTACAGATATTTGCCAGGCTATATAAATGTTAGCCTGGCAAATATTTTAAGGAGAATTATTTATAAATAATATTTGTTTGATGTGTAGACCGGGAAAGTGGGATTCATTCATTATTTAACTTATTTCAGCGGGTGTACAAACATTCGCTGAAATAAGTTAAAAGCCTCCGGCGGATGTCACGGAAATCGGAAAGGAGTTCTTTGTGCCAGCACAAAGCCGATTCCGGACGCAATTATGCCGAGGCATAATTGATTATGACAAGCGTATTCTATTAAAAAGATGAATGGAGAGAATGTATTGAGAGGGTTTATAAAAGGCCTTATTATTTTATTTTCCGTGATAGTAATAGCTGCTGCCTTGATTAAGTATAATCAACCTTCATTTGAAAGACCCATTCAAAAAAATCCCGATACAAATTATAATGAAGAAATTGGTGAAAAATTACAAAATACGAATTTTACACAAAAAATTATAGTAGCGTTACGAGCAGCAGGCTATTATCCAGATAGTACGATCGGCTATTTAATTGAATCTCCAAACAATCAAGTAATCACTATACCATTACATAATTTAGATAAATTAGATAAGAGTAC
>NZ_JBHZDH010000081.1:5158-15458 GCF_042755925.1 Lysinibacillus sp. NPDC059133
CTATTATCCAGATAGTACGATCGGCTATTTAATTGAATCTCCAAACAATCAAGTAATCACTATACCATTACATAATTTAGATAAATTAGATAAGAGTACAGAAAGCGAAATCCAAAATATCGTCAACAGTATTGCGGAAACAAATGATCTTCAGCTGTTTCTCGTGAATATCAGACTTCTTGATATTCACTAACAACACTTAAGGATGGTTAGAGACCTCTAAATAGTACAGAAAATTTGTGTGCTATAATCAAGAAAAGAGGTGATCATTCTGAGAATTTTAGTTTTAGGTGCCACTGGGCGTGTGGGTAGCCACATTGTTTCCCTAGGTTTACAAGATGAACATAGCGTTACAGCTTTAGTTCGTAACCCAAATACGCTAAACATAAATGATGATAATTTACAGATTATACAAGGGAATGTATTGGAAAAACAACATATAGAAAATGCCATGGCAAATGTTGATATTGTGATCAGTGCTTTAAACACGGATGGCACCAATACATTAACCAAAAGTATGCCGTTAATTCTTGAAGCAATGGAAAAAACGCATGTGAAAAGAATTATAACGATTGGAACGGCTGGAATTCTACAAAGTCGTCTGACACCAAGTATTTTACGATATCAATCGAGCGAATCAAAAAGAAAATCAACCTTTGCGGCAGAAGAGCACCATAACGTCTATCATCTATTGAAGAAATCTGACACCGATTGGACAATCGTCTGTCCTACATACTTACCTGGTGGTGAATACACGGGTACTTATCGAATCGAACGAGATTTTTTACCAGATGGTGGGGGAGAAATATCTGTTGCAGATACGGCAGAGTTTGCCTATCAACAAATTCAGAGCAAAGAATATGTGAAATCGCGTGTAGGTATTGCTTATTAGATTTCAAAATAAGAATAAGAAGCGGACAAAATGAGACTGAAAAAAGACTGATAGTAGTGGATAGTTGGGCAAGCCTTGTTCAGCTAAAGGGGAGCGTTAATCAAAGAATGATTAACGCTTTTTCTTATTTTCACCTACAGACTAAAAAAGTTAAGGTCACCAAAGTTAAAAGGTGACCTTAACCTAAACATGTCGTTAGCAAATCAGCCCTCAGATAGAACTAAATACCGTTTAACAACATTGTCGTATTTCACGATTAAAATATCATCACGTTCTTTTGCTGAATAAATCTTTGCGCCAATCGGTAAATGGTTAGCTGTACCATTTTTAAAATCCTCAGCTTTAGTGGCATTATATTTTATGGCACCAATATATTGATCTTCATTAATCTCAAGTTCATCGATCCATTCTATTTCGGTTTCAAAAATATTACCTTCCCACTGAAAAATATCTGCTTGGTTGTTTAATCTTAAAGATTCAGCTGCGTCAGGTTTTTTAGAAGTAAAAGTATCTACTGTGCCTGTTTCATTACAACCAACTAAAGATAAACTAAACAATACTACAATTAATAAATAGTCTTTCTTCTTCAATATATCACCTACTTAATTCAGTCGGAGGAAACCCACAAATTTACTTATACGATCAATTATTTGATGTGGCATGCAAAGGTGTAATTTAATGAAAGAAGATCTCTTTCTACAATGGGTTCTCCACCTGCTTTTAGACACCTTTCACTAGCCAAATTAATTTCCTGTTGATTAAATATGATTGCACCCCAGTTAAAAACACTACGCCAAAAACAAGTAATAGACCAAGTTTTAAAAATGGCCTTTTCATTTTATCGCTCCTTCTTTTGAACATGAAGTTCTCTACATCAATAAAAATGAATCCTTAACTCCTAAGTCACACAACTATTAATTACCGTTTTATGGTGATGGCTATTATTTACAGTTTAATGGAAGAACAGAGGGAAGTACATATTACATAATTCCTTAAAACGTTTAATGTTTCTGTTGTTAAAGTATGAAATTAGGAAACGGGAAATGAATAGAGAAGGTTAATTGACAAGTTGTATACATTTGTATACACTGTAAATGAAATCGAGATTGTATACAAATGTATACAATAGGAGGATGAAAATGAGAAGTGAAAAAATGAAGGAATTTAGAGAAGAGGGACATCATCGAGGGGGACGTCATAGAGGAAGAGATGGCGCTCACCAACGTGGACCTAAAACCTTCCGTCGTGGAAGAGCTATTGCTTTTTTAGAGATGATGAATTTAAAGCGTGCAACGATTAAGCAACAATTAGAGCAACCAGAGTTTCAATCGATTCAGCCAATACTAGTGGGTGAATTAAAAGCCATAGATATGGTCATCAATGAATTCAGTCAATTATTTGAACTACATGAAAGTGAAACTATCGATACATCCGTTAGTCAAGAAGAAGATGAAAATTCTTTAAACCATGATGAAGAAGGGAATAACCTAAATGAAAATAATTAATCATTACATTGATTCAGTGTTTCATACGCAAGACGCTATTTTAGAGGAGGTCATTACATCCATTGAAGAAAACGGAATGCCCGCCATTTCAGTTTCTGCTTCCTCTGGAAAACTTTTAACAATGCTTGTCTCGATGACAGGCGCTAAAAACATTCTTGAAGTAGGGGCTCTCGGGGGATATAGTGGAATTTGTCTAGCTAGAGGATTCGGTAGTAATGGAAAATTAACTTCTCTAGAGTTAGAGGAAAAATACGCGCAGTTAGCTTACAGTAATTTATCAAAGGCAGGTTTTGGTGAACAAGTGACCTATATGACGGGACCTGCATTGCAAAGCCTTGAAAAGTTGGTGCAGGATAATGAGCGATTCGATTTTTTCTTTATCGACGCTGATAAGGATAATTATGAAAACTATTTAAATTATTGTGTGAAGCTAGCAAATTCCGATGCTATCATAATTTCTGATAATGTCCTTGCTAATGGGAGTGTGGCAGACCCAAATGCCCAACCAAAACGTTATACGGAATTAATGAAGAAATTCAATGTAGCAGTAGCGAACCACCCTCAATTAGAGTCGATTATTCTTCCAATTGGTGATGGTATGACACTTTCAAAAGTGAAGAAGTAAGTCACTATTTTGTTTCGAAGGCACTGACGGACTGCATGTTAGTGCTTTTTTTGCTTTACAATTTTTCTAGTCTACAAGTATAAATAATTGAGGATCCATCCGGTAATTCCAGCGATGATTCCAACAATAATTAAGATACGTCCATGCTTTGTCGCATGATAATCATTTCTTAAAACGATGCCCATACAAATCGCAATAATATCACAAAATAATTGAAAAAAGACAAATGCAAACGAAACGTTTATCCAACCAATTAGTATGAGTAGGGATTCATAGTTTTTTTCAGTTTCCATATACATTCCTCTTTTCATGTTATGTATATATACCATTTTATTGGACAGTTTTATTAAAAATACATGATTTAATTTGGATATTATCAGTAGTATAAAATTGGGAAGCTACGATGGGGGTTCAATTAAAAAAAGACTAAAGTCGACCTTGTTGTAAGCTCGATTTCAGTCTAATTTCACATTTAACTTTTCTGATATGCTGCTAAGTATTTCAGTTTGCTCCTGCTGAATTTTATGAATTTAATTAAAATCCAAATGATAAAGGCAGCTGGAACAATGTAAAACATACATATATCGAAAGGAGGTATAAGTGCAAAAAATATTCCCATTTTAAATCTCTTTTTTATGAATAAAGTAGATGGATGGCCTATTTATTACTTTAATTCTAGATGTAGTACTGGATAATGGCGACCTGAACTATCTGTTAGTTCTTCACTAACAATAGTAAAACCATTTTTCAAATAAAACATCTTTGCGTTGTCATTGTCTTTATTAACATCAACAGACCTTATATTAAAATCTCTAATAAGGTGTTGTATAATTTGTTTTCCATAACCTTTTCCAATTTCAGCCGGTTCTAAAAATAGCATTTCTAAGTGCTGATTATTGGTACCTGAAAAACCTATCAATTCGCTTTCCACAAACCAAAGTCTCACATCAAGATGCGGGAAATACATAGGAATTTCCTGTTTAATGTCTTCCTTATCTTTTAAACTTAAAAAATCATGGGTTTTGGTAACGGATCTATCCCAAAGATTTATAATAGCTTCATAGTCATTAGTTGTAGCTTGTCTGTTTTTCATAATGTTCTCTCCTTTTTCTCTTCATTATCAGGCTCCTTTCTATTTTTTATTTGAAGATTTTAACGATGTAGCACCAATCTAAATAAAATTTCATTTTCTATGATCCTCTCGATTTAGGGAATTTGTTCTTCTTATAATTTTTATGTAACAAAAGTTGTAACATATGGTACTAGATGAAACAAAATAATAAAAGGGCCACATTGGTGACCCTTAGTATCAAGTCAGGAGGTGTAAGGCTAAATTAGCTTTACACTACTAAATATATGATGTAGAAGAAATTTAAGTTAGTTTTGTGCCTGTAAAATAGATTCATTTTTTTGATTTCACTATCATAAAATCCTAGACTTAACTAATTTTAGTTCCGTTTGGTACAGGCTGATCAGGAGATAATAGAATGACATCTCCTTCTACAGGAATACCGCCAATCACTAAAACTTCAGATTTAAAGCCTGCCACACGACGAGGAGGGAAATTAACAATCGCTACTACTTGCTTATTAATGATTCCTTCAGACGTATAGCGTTGAGTAATTTGTGCAGAAGATTGCTTGATTCCAAGGTCTTCTCCAAAATCAATTTTCATTTTAATGGCAGGAATCCTTGCTTTCGGAAGTTCCTCAGCTTGGATCACAGTACCAATTCTAATATCAAGATTCACAAAGTCTTCTATAGTGGCCATAAAAAATACTCCTTCATTTAACTTTCAATTTGTATAAACTCTTGTAAATTCTTTTCGATGAAATTATTTATTTTTTCTATAGTAGCTGGATAAATATTTTCGAACATTGCATAAAGCGATTCAAATGATGCAAGGAGCTCTTTGTTTTGATTTAATTCATCTCGAGTGATTGAAAAATTCTCTAATGTAGTAGGGTGATGATGTTGTTTTAGTTCTTGTTCAATTTTGTCAAGGAGTAAAAGAAAAGGTTCATCATGAAAGTACTTAAAACATGCTTTGATAGCTGCCCAATTTTTAGGCTGAGCCATGAAATAAGCACTCCACCAATAATATTCGATAAGAGATTTACTAATATGGTTATAATAAACATGAAACATAAATAATGCTCGTTGGCCTTCCGTAAGTTCCTCATAAAAACGTTCTTTCACACCGATATCACTTTCTTCGGACATTCTTACCTTATAAATCTGAATTAGTGGTTCGAAGCACCTTTGACTTAGACTGGAGCAGTTAAAATCCAAATTCTCTTCCTTTACCTTTATTATCAAAATAATCACACTCCTTCCCAATAATATAACATTTTGGAATTGGAATGTGCAGCGTTATTTACATACATTTTGGATTGTTATTGGTTTTGTATACAGTTAAAAGTAAAAAAATAAAAGCATCTTTTAGTGTAAACCTCAAATAATAATGATTAGAAATAATTATTTACAGGAGGTGAGAACTTGAGGAAATATTATCTGCTGATCGCATTATGCATTATGGGAATATTTCTATTTTTTGTAAATGAAAAATCCTTTGCAGATAAGGGAAGGAAGTATTACGAAGAAGCAGGCCAAATTTTGTGGGATATTAATACTGATGAAAAAGTGATCGCCTTAACCTTTGATGATGGTCCTCATAAAAAGTACACACCTGCTATTTTAGATATATTAGACAAGTACAATGCTAAGGCTACATTTTTTATTGTGGGTGAAAATGCAGAAAAAAACCCTGATCTTGCTTACCGTATACACGAAGAAGGTCACGAACTGGCCATTCACACATATACACATCCTTTTAGGACTAACGTTTCCAATTTAATGAAGGAAATAAAACAAACACATGCAACAATTTATGGTATTACGGGATATGCTCCTGTCTTATTTAGACCAGTTGAAGGGCAATACACGGATTCCATGATTGATGCAATAGCAAAAGCAGGATATAAAGTTGTTATGTGGTCATGGCATTTAGATACATTTGATTGGAAAAGTCCTGGAGACAAGAAAATTACCAATACGGTTTTAAAAGGTGCAAAGCCTGGAAGTGTCGTGTTATTTCATGACGGCGGTGGTAATCGTGAGCAAACAGTAAGGGCATTGGATAAAATCTTACCAGAGCTTGAAGACCAAGGATATAAATTTGTAACGATCTCAGAGCTGCTGGATATTCAAAAATTAAATAAAGATGGAAAATAATATAGGCAGGGCTCGGTTTGAAATGTAAACCGGGCTTTGCTTTTTGAATGTTGTTAAAAAATGGTTTAAATAGTAGCGGTATTGTATAATTAAGTTCATTATTTTCGAAAAACTAAATGAAATGGAAGTGGGAAAAGATGAAACAAATTATTGCATTAGGAGGAGATTTAGAGCCGATAAAATGTTTAGGATTTCTTCCGGGTAGTAATTGTCCTCATTATGATGGAGAAATCAATCGAAGACCAGCTTATCATAATTTGGTGAAAGCGAATAAACTCTCATCTGGAATTGCCGCTGATGATGGAGTAGCCGTTCATTATATCGATCAAGAAATTCATAAAATCGTTAGCTCAAAACCAAATGGTAAAGCCTATAAGGTCTCCTTGGATAAGGAGATCAATGAGGAAGAATTAGCTGTGAAATATTTGGGTACTATAGATTAATAATATTTTATTATCAAAGATTGTCATAACTTCAAAGAATAAGCCTACTCATGATTATCCCATTTTGAATAGGCTTATTTATTTTTTGAAGCAAGACCGTCCTACTGATGCTCCGACTTTTTGAGAATCTTGTTTTTGTCGAAACAAAATAGGGTAATCAAACGTAAAATAAGGAAAGGGGGGATTTGGGGTGAAATATTTATTAATCGGTGTTCTCGTATCATTATGCGGTGTTTTCATATCGATGATTTTGTGGGGAATGGATAAGATCTATTTAGTTCCAGGAACAGTTGGCTGTATTTTCATTGTCATTTCAATGGTTTTTTCAGGGTCTATGGCCAGTGGGGATCGGATGAGGGCAAACTTTGCTACCGAAACTACAGGACATCGGGACGAACGTCATAAAATCACTATAAATTCCTTATACATTGCTTTACCAAATATTATTGTTGCGGTTTTATTTTATTATTTAAATAAATGATGGAAAAACGCTCAGAACTTTTTTATTAATAAAATGAATAAAGCTTCTATAGAAAGTTGAATATTCAAAAATAAAAGGTCACTCGGACAAAAGTGACCTTTTTTGTTTTAACTGTAGTATGTCAGGCTGGTAAGTTATTCTACTATTACTATGGATGTTATTTAGCAATAGAGAGTATGGAATGTTTGATTGTGACAATGATAATTAGCATTAACTTTTTTCATTAAAAATCTGAATAGTAGTAGAAAACGGCATTAATATTGCATGAATGTTGTACCGACAATAATTAAAAGAATGAAGAGAACTACGATTAAGGCGAATGCTGAGCCGCCGCCGTATCCTCCACCGCCGTATCCTCCATAACAACCACAGTTACCATAATTTCCACCTTGGTAGTATCCCATAAAATATCCCCCCCTTCTACGTCTATAATATGTTCAGGTGTAGAAAGGAGAGGAGGTATTCATCTATGTTTTACGCAGTTTGGTTTGAAAATTTGAAAAGTTTATAATGAGGAATTACTAAAGAAAAAGGACATCTATGCTAATGGTTTCTTGGATTTTTGAGGTTTTTTTTAGGGAGTAGAGCATGGTACTTATGACATTTAGAGAAAAATCATTTTTTTAGAATAATAAAATTGAAACTATTACAAATTTCAATCGTATAAATAAGGAAGATTCTCGGAGGTGTTTGTACTATGCCGTTTATTGGATGGGCTATATTAACTTTTTCAATTGTATGTTACTTACCTTTTTTTATCTGGCTTTCTGCTAGTTATCTAAGTAACGGTGATCAATCAAAAAGAAAAAATAACTATTGGTTATTCTTGATGTTAGCTGGATTATTAAATTCTTTGAATTTTTTCTTGTTTAAGATTCAAGATACATATTTCTTGGCAGTAATAGTCACAATCATTTTATTATCGAGCCAATACATGTTTTTCATCGTTCGAAAAGATAAAAGAAAAGCGATGGAATGACTAACGAAACGTTTCAGAAATTTGTGTTGCAGTACACAAAAAAATATCCCCTTGAATTTAGACTAATTCAAGGGAATATTTTAAAAAATCTAGAAAGTTCTTCGCTATCTAGAAGATTCGATTTTACCTCTGCTTTTTAAAATTTTTTCTGTTTCAATACCCGCGTTGAAAACGGACACGATCATAAGAAAGAAAAATAGAATTTGAATGAACCTATCTGCTGTCCAATAGCCCAAATAATTCATAAATACAAGGATGACAAATAAAATAGCAGTAACAATGGGGGAACAAAGGCGTAATTTACGAGACATTTTATATCCTTATTTTTACGTTAACAAAACCATGCTCTAAGGTTAACGTAAAAGGGTGTTAAAAAGTATAAAAAGAGCATACGCAATTAAAGTGGTTTATTAATTTTTAGTTTCCAGACCAAAGTGACATATACAAATGGCATATATGATACCGCTAATGATGCCCCAAAATTCTAGACCAAAAGGTAAAAGAAAAGTAGCGATACCTACTATGTATGAATATCCCAAATAGCTTCGCTAGTTTATCTTTACCACCAATAAAACTTTCTGCTTGGTAACCCGCAATTTCTGCTTTATAGATAAGATAACCCATGAAAAAAATAGTAAAGCAAGAACAATACAAGTAACATTTTCAGCAATCATTTTACGTGTCGCCGCACTTTTTTAGTTCTAATAAATATGCGAATATAATGAGAAAGGGTTTTCCAAATTATTACTCGTGGTGATGTATTTCTCAATACAAGCATTCGGTGTAGAAAGTATTCCATCCTACCAAAACTTAGATAAATAACCCTAAACTAGAGAATACCTATATATATCAGTATAGGTATAAAAAAAATTGAGAAAATCGAATAACAATAAAACTGACTACTCCCACAGCTAAAGCAGTGGGGTTCTTATATACTTAAGAGAAGCGTTACAAAGCTCTCCACAGATGGTGTTGCCATGTCCTGTGTACAACATCTTTGATTTATCCTCTGTTCCATAAGACTTTCTTATTTACACAACCGATGTTGTGTTGGCAATAAGTTTTAACGAAGGCAGGTAGCTCTACCTACGGAGGAATACCCCTCACTTGATTTGTTTGATACCCATGCTAAGAGGGAATGTTTTCTTTACTTGTTTCAAGTCTTCTATATGTTGATTGTGTAACTCTAAAAAGGTAGTAAACGTTTTATTGCATAAATCTTGATTTGTTTGTTGTAAATTTGTATCACTATTCATCAGTAAAAACGCACTATATAAATCTCGTTGTACGAGATGACTTCCAATTTGACTCCAACGTTGATGCAGTTTTTTCTTTTCATAACTATCCGTCACATGGTTATACTGACTGGCTCTAAAGGTGATCGTATTTACTTTCTGTATCGTTTGCTTTGTGTAACCTAATTTTTGATGGATGATTTCCACTAGCATGGCAGGGGCATGATTCCCAATGCTTTTTCCAAAACGCTTTTTGGATTGGATTTTGCCCTGTATATTTGTTTTGGTTTCTTTTGTACGTTTTGCCAATCCTTTAAAATGCATGGTTTCGATGTACACCTCATCGCCAAGAGACAAGATTTTATTTGCTAACGCACCATGTTTTTCTTTGATGTAGGAAGCTTTCTTTCTATATAATTCTTTTATTTGTTTTTTTGTTTTTTGATAGTTTTTACTATATGTCCAACGGAGTTTGACGCCATGTTTTATAGTACCATCCTTTTTGAAATTGTTAGGATTGGTACTTCTACGACTTCTATCGAACTTGCGTAATAAACGTCTTTTTTGTTTCTCCAATAAAGGTACTTCTGGAGCAAGTTGTTGGATGAAAACTGTTTCTTCTGAAACAATCGCAATGGTAGAAGGACCCATGTCAATACCTACTCGTTTTTGTTTTTGATAGGAATGCCGAAAGGCTCCTGTAGATGGAATTCTCTTTGCAGGAGGAATCCCATCCATCACAAGTTGTACGTAAAAAGTATGTTTTCCACGAATCACTTTTTTGACTAGACGACAATATTTAATGGTATGAAGAGCAAGGGATTCTTTTACAAACAAATCTTGTTTGCGAATACGAACAGGAAGGGTTAATCCATTCCAAAAGACAATATTCTCTTTAAATCGAAT